>JAHJSK010000098.1 GCA_018830365.1 Patescibacteria group bacterium
AACCCTGTTAAATTTCCTTTCAGAAATTTTACTTTCAGTAAAATTATTTAACAGGGTAAAGGTCGAAATTTAACAAAAAAATTAACAGGTAGGACATTTCTAAATTGCTGGGGGTAGGACATTTCTAAATTGCTTTGACAAATTTTTTCTTGTTTTTAATGTTAAATTATCAGAGATCACAGGGAAAGTGTCGGAGGTCAGACCTCCGACACTTTCCCTGAACTTCATTTGTAAGGGAACATTTACAGAGGACAGGCCTTTGATAACTTTCAATTTAAAACTTAAACATTTCTTAATTAAATTAGAGCTGTCAGAAAAGTTGGCAGAGGTCTGACCTCTGCCAACTTCCATTTGACGGAAAACTGTTCTCCGTCATCGCTATTTAAAGTTTTTAAAATTGTTTAAGTTTTACGGAGGTCAGACCTCCGTAAATTTTCTACCTGACACTTGCAAAACTTTTCGCTAAAATTAATTTATCAAAAAAATCCTGTCGGCTAAACAGGCGATCGTAGTTTTAGCCGACAGGATTTTTTATAGGGACCTGTATGATTTGATTGAAAAAATTTTAAAAAATATTTAAAAAAAGTTAATTAGAATCGCGTTGGATTTTTGTTTTAACATTCTCATATTCTGCAGAATGTGAGAATGTTTTTTAATGAAAAAAATGTTTAACAGAGGACAGGCCTTTGATAATTTCCATTTTTTGTTAGATTTAACTTGAAGGAGAGCGGGTCTCCTGAAAGCTTACTCGCTTGCCCCGCCAAGCGGGCTCGCCTCGCTGGAGCTACGGCGGAAGCGGGCTCGCCTCGCCTCGCTGGAGCTACGGCGGAAGCGGGCTCGCCTCGCTGGAGCTACGGCGGAAGCGGGCTTCGCTTGAAAATACTTTTTATTAAAAACGAACACAATACGAATTATTTTATTTGACAAAAATTTTTTAGAAGAATATAATGCATATAATGCAATCAAAATATGAATTATCAAATTAGTAAAATTTGTTGCTGTTGTTGTAAACTCTCACAAAGAGGTTGATTTTATTTTGTCTTATAATTCACTCACTCACTCACTCATCCCGCATCAACCTCTTTTAAAAAAGAGGTTTTTAAATTTTTAAAGCTATCGGCTAAGGAGCTAATTTAAAATTATGCAATTTCACGCGAAAACAATTAAAGAACAAGCTGAAAAAGATTTTGAAAAAACATGGCTTGAAACCGCGAAACTTTTGACAAAGAGCGGCAGAGTAATGCATTGGGAAAAATCTCTTGGGAAAAAACATCCTTTACATGAATTAAACAGCGTTTTTAGAAAAATATTTTTATCCTATGGATTTGCGGAAACTGAATTGTTGTCAATTATTCCCGAACAAGAAGTTTATAAACAATATGGGCCAGAAGCGCCATTGATTTTAGACAGAGTTTTTTATTTAGCAGGTCTTTCAAGAAAAGAATTAGGTATTTCGGAAGAAAAAAAAACAGAGATTAAAAAAATTATTCCTGATTTTGATAATTTTGAAAATATAAAAAAACTATTTAGGGATTATAAAAAAGGAAAAATTGAAGGAGACGATTTTATTGGAGAAATGGTTAAAAGATTAAAAATAAAAGAAAGCGAAGCGACTCAAATTATTCAAAATGTTTTTCCAGAATTAAGAAGTCTTGAAAAAATACCGACAAATCTTACTCTGCGATCTCATATGACTGCTTCTTGGTTCCCGCTTCTTTCCGCGATGCAAAGAAATAGCAAGTTGCCAATTAAACTTTTTTCAATTGGCAAACGTTATCGCAAAGAACAAAAACAAGATGTTAATCATCTTTTTGAAAGCACATCCGCGTCAATTGTTGTAATGGCTGAAGATATTACTTTGGAGGATGGCGAAGATTTAACGAAAAAAATTATTGAGGATTTGGGATTTAAAAAAGTTAAAATTATTCCTAAAAAAACAACGAGCAAATATTACGCTCCGGGAATGGATTTAGAAGTTTTTGTTGATTTTCAAGGAAAAGATTTAGAAATTGCCAATCTTGGTTTTTATTCGCCAGTTGCTTTGTCAAAATATAAAATTTGGTATCCTGTGTTAAATTTGGGATTTGGCGTTGAAAGAATAGCGATGATATTAGAAAATGCAAAAGACATAAGAAAACTGATTTATCCTACGCACTAAACAAATTTTCAATTTTCCTGGACGCCTCCGAGCGGACTCCCCGTAGGGTTGCTTTTCAATGAATTTTCAATGATTCAATTTTCAATAAATACAAAAAAATAAATATACTTTTTATAATATTCTGCTGTAAGATATTGGATTTATCGTTTGAAAATTAAAAATTTAAAAATTTAATGAAAATTAAAAATTAGAAATTGAAAATTTATATTTTGGTGGGATGGCCGAGTGGTTTAGGTAAAGGTCTGCAAAACCTTTCACGCGGGTTCAATTCCCGCTCCCACCTCCAAATTCAAAATAAAGGCGAGACAATGATTTATTAAACTTTGAAATATGAACCCAAAAATTTACCAAGAAAATAATTATGCCTATATTGATGGCGCGAATTTACACAGAGGCATTGCTGGTTTTGGTTGGACATTGGATTACGCGCGATTTAGAGTTTGGCTATCTGAAAAATATGGCGCCAGATAAGCAATTTTTCTCTCCGAGAAAAATTGCACTGGCGAGACGCAACAATGGGATGGTTAATTTACCCTGTTAAATAATTCGCCTTTGGCGAATTGCCTTTCAGGGCATTTAACAGGGTGAACTTAAACATCCAATTGCTTTCAAAAAACACTTTTCGATACATGATAAAAAATGCTTATATTTTTATCGGACTAATACCAAAATATAAAGAATTATATAAATATCTTCAAGAATGCGGTTTTATTTTGATATTTAAAGAAGTGGTTTATGATGGCGATGGAAAAGCAAAAGGCAATTGCGATGCTGATTTAGTTTTACAAGCAACAAGAGACGTTTATGAGAATAAATTTAACAAAGCGATTATTGTTTCAAGCGACGGCGACTATGCTGGCTTAATAAAATTCTTACAAGAAAAAAACAAATTAAAAATAATATTATCGCCAAGTAATCAAAAAAAATGTTCGATATTATTAAAAAGAACTAATGCGTCAATCACCTATTTAAATGATGTAAAAGATAAAATTTTTTTAAATAATAAAAAAAGCCCCTATTAAGGACGAACCTTAGCAGGGTCTTTTTCGTAGTAATATTATAAATATAGCAAATTGTTAGACAAAGTCAATGGTCAGTTATCCACAACTAATAACAAATTTATCAATCAAGTTTTTGAATTTAACAAATTCAAAATATCAGATAAAATGTATTTAGGTGTAAAAATTTGGACAAATTGTAAATTGAATTGACAAGTTCCTTAAATAATCTATACTTTAGATATGCAAGGTAAAAATAAACAATTATTAAGATATTTAGAAAAGGAAATTATAAAAACGCTTAATAGCAAGCGATCATGTTTGATATTGGGACCAAGACAAGTCGGCAAAACAACTTTGGTAAAAACAATCCTGTTAAAATTTAAAAATGTAATGGAATATCCTTTACAAAATCCAGCAATAAGGATTGAAATAGAAGCGGACCCATCAAAAATTATCAGGCAAGTTGAAGCTGAAAGTAAAAGGCCGTTGGTTTTTATTGATGAAGCGCAGAAAGTTCCGGAAGTTTTTGATGTTGCCCAATATTTGATTGATAAAAATAAAGCCACATTTATTTTTACAGGTTCATCTGCTAGAAAATTAAGACGGGGCAATGTTAATTTACTTCCCGGACGCATCAGACATTTTTATATGAGTCCTCTTTTATGGGGCGAACTTGAGTATTTAAAAAATAACACAATTAAAGAATTATCCATAGATAATATTAATAAAAATCCATCATATAATTTTGTTGATTCTCTTATATACGGGTCTTTGCCTGCTTTGCCAATAATTTCGAAAAATGAACGGGAAAATTATTTGCGATCGTATTCTGAAACATATTTAGAAGAAGAAATTAGAGCGGAAGCCATTAGTAGGAAAATAGGAGCATTTTCAAG
>JAHJSK010000099.1 GCA_018830365.1 Patescibacteria group bacterium
AATATTATATTGGGACTGGCTATCGCCATCATTGTCTTGATATTTCCACTGAACAATGATTTGACCTATTGGCGAAAAATTGCAATAATTTTCACCCGCAATTTGAGCTGTTCCTGTTCCGACATAAGCCGGAGAATTAAGGCCAGGATTAATTTTTACGCCATAATTAGATGTTCCACAAGTTCCGGTATTGCCACAATTAAAACTAATCCAGCCAATGTTGATATCGCTCCAAGCCCAATTTTGAAATTGATTAGGGGAAACACTGGTATCTATTCTAACCCCATAATCAATATCATTTACAATAATCGGACCTAATAAAATCCACCCATCCCAACTGTCGTCATGAGCCATAGCCCTTGCCCAGCCAGAAACCTTGCTATTATTAAAATTGAGTTGCGCTTTACAAGGAGATGTCGGACATCCCGAAAGCTCCGCTTCATTAAAACTAATCCAACCAATGTTGTCCGACCAAGCATAGCCAGAAAAAATTCCGCCTTGATCAATATTGACTCCGTAATCGCTCGCGCCGCAAGCCCCGGTATTATTACAATTAAAACTAATCCAGCCAATGTTATCTGACCATGCATAACCAGAAACATTTTCATCATCTCCAGCTTTTGCCTTTCCAATAAAAAGAAAACTAAAGCCCGCAACCAATATTATAACTATTGCTAAAAATTTTTTAGTTTTATCCATAAAGTTTTTACAGAGATCTGACCCCTGTAATCTTCTAATCTCTATTTTATAACCACTGCTTTTCCTAAAATATCCGATTTATCCACCAAGCCGAAAGCGCTTGAATCAAAAGAGCCATTTACTTGGTCTCCCAATAAAAGATAAGTATTTTGAGGAATTATGCCATTATAATCTCTCTTATACAAGGAGAGCATTTTAAATTGTTTTTCATTAAAAACATAAGCAAGTCCTTGAGAATTTGTCGCTATTTTGTCGTTGATAAAAAGATTGTAATTATTATTATTATCTTTGGCAACTAATTTAAAAGTGTCTTGAGGAATGGCTTTCACTATTTTCAACAAAGGAACATCGTTTCCAGCGTAATGATAAAGCGCTAAATCATCTCTTTTAATTTCCTGATATTTATAATAATCCGGCAAGACTTTTATTTCCGCGCCAGCCAAAACTAACGGCTCCAAAGAATTGCCGCGGACTATTTTGATTTCTTCCTGAAAATTGCCGCGAACTTCTTCTGTTTTCTGTTGCTCTTTGTGCGCGATTTTTATTTCTTTTTGAGATTGAAATTTAATTAAAATCAAAATTCCTAAAATAAACAAAATACCAAAAACCAAAAAAGCGCTGATTAACAAATTTTTATTTGTTTTCATTTATTAATTTTTAGCATTTCAATAAATTCCTCTCTTGTTAAATCCAAATCATCAATAATCCCTCTGAGCGTCTTTTTGTTGATATCTTTACCTTGATGAATTGGAACAGTAATTCTTCTGCCGTCTGGATGTTTAAATTGAGCATGACTGCCAACCTGATGATGTTTTGAAAATCCAAGTTTTTCTAAAATACGAACCAGTTCTTTGGATTTTAAAATCGGCGTTTTTATCATAAAATCTTTCTTATTGACGGCTAATCGCAAAATCTTTTTCAGAAAAAGATTGAATTGCTTCCAAAACATCTTCTTCTTGAGGAATTAATTCTTTGTCTTTCAAAAGTCCTTGAATGTGACATTTGATTGCTTCTTTTAAGTTCTTTTTTACTTCTTCAATGGTATCGCCACAAGTATGCAAACCCTTCAAAAGCGGAACAAACCCATAATATCCTGTGGGTTTCTCTGATTCAATAATAATTCTAAAAGTATAATATTTCATATATTTTCATCTTACCACAATCAAAAACAAAAAGTTAAATTCCAAGTAAATTCAAAAAATAATCTATTCGCAGATTTTTCATAATAACTTAGAAAATTCTTCTGGTTTAAGATTAATTTCTCGGAGAATTTGTCGCAAAAGACCACGACCGATATCTTCGCCGCCATGACGAGAAACTAAAGTAAATCTACCGTCAGGATGTTTAAGGCAAATATGAGAGCCTCTTTGACGTAATTCATAAAATCCAAGTTTTTTAAGAACATTAGACATGTTGCCTAATAAGGTTTTAGCCATTTTACCGAAAATTTATGGCTTAAAATCAGTGTTTTTTAGGGTTAATTTCTTCAAAAACCTAATAAACAACAGGTCTATTGTACTTATATTCGTATTCGTTGCGTTAAATTTTTAACCCAGAATATTTCTGCAATGTTTTTAATGTTACTTTAATAGACGCATTGTTTATGTTTAATAATTTAATATTTTTAAATTGTTCCGCCAATTTAGTAATTACTTCGTCTGCCCATGAAGGCGCAAGCACTTTAACGCCATCAAAATTTATTTCTATTTCTGTATTTTTATCTAAATCTTTTATTAAATAAGCTGACATAGCCAAAAAAGCTTCTCTGCCAGACGGTCGAGAAATTAACATATCGCCAAATTTTTTTAATTCAATTTTCATATTTTTAATATTGCCAAGCATCCTTTAATATCTTGGTCTATTTGTTTTATTTTAATCTGATGATTTAATTCTGCTTGCGCGTTACCTGAAATAAAATTAAGATTTGCTCTTATGTTTTTAATGCTTTCTCTGACAAACTTTAATCCATTACCTCTATTTTCAGACGTTCTTCCTGATATTTTTTCGAAAAATGCAGTTTGTAATGCCTCTGAATCGTTTTTCAATTCTGGTTTAACTCTTTTTAATGTCTTTAAAATTCCTTGTCCTCTGTCAGCTAAAATTATTTTTATCTCAAAATCAGTAATTTTGTAAGCAAAAAATATACCCATTATGTTGGGCCAATTTCCTAAATTATGGTCAAAGGAATTATTGCCAATTTCTCCAACTATAGCAGAAATTAAATATGTTTTATCCCCTAAATTCTTTTTTTTATTCTCCATTAAATCATTCAGCATTTTATTATTTCTTGTTTCAAAAACATCTCGCGTCTGGCAATAATAATCGCTTATAATATCCACACTTCTTGATTCTGCTGTTATCCAATTATAAACTAATTGTTTTATATCAACAATCATAATATTTGTCATGATGATTAAAATCAATAAGACGAATTTCGTCATTAAAGGCGGTGAAGATAGGATTTAAAAGAAGAAATAGTATTAAAATGCTTTCCTTTTCCCTGATCAAGAAATAACGATCTTTTCTCTAATCGTTTTATTACAGGAATACTAAGTTCTTCTTTTGTCGTTTCAATAACAAATTCTCGCAAAACTTCCATTTGAAAACGCAATTCTTCTTGATTTTTTAGTATCTTTTCATATTCAGTTTTTGAAATAATGTCGGTAATCATATAACTTATCTTATCACAATCAAAAACCAAAAGTCAAACAAAACAAAAAAGGAGATTAGCTCCTTTTTTGTTTGAAAATTGCTGGATCGCCCAAAGGGCGAGACTCCCCGTAGGGTTGCAATTGAAAATTCTAACTATTACTCAACCCATTCTACAATAACAATCCCCGGCGCGCCGTTGCCACCGTTAGCATCGGCGCGCCACCGACCAACCACTATTTCCATTATTTATTATTTATAAAAGCTGGTTGAAGATTAACTAATTCAATTTGAGGTTGTTTGCGTTTGCGAAGAATATATTTTTCCGCATCAAGAATTTCTATCCCCACCACTGAACCGTCGGCAGTATAGTTTATGGCGATATCTTCACTAAGTCGCTGGGTAACGACTTGAAAGTGTCGCGGCAATATGATAATGTCCTAGTTGAGCAATTTAGAAATGTCCTACCTTAACAATTTTGTGTCATAATTTTCTTAGAGCAAAAGGTCGAAATAATTAAGCGAACGATTTAATC
>JAHJSK010000100.1 GCA_018830365.1 Patescibacteria group bacterium
AAAAATTGTCGCTGGGGTAAAATCAATTTATGAAAAAGCAAAACGATTGCGACAAGAAGCGGAAAGCATCGTTGCTGGAGCGGAAAAGCAAATAGAGCAAATGATTTTAGCGTAAAATTGGCTATGTATAATTTTTTACATTGCCATTGATAAATAATTTTACATCAGCTAATACGGTAGCATTGCCAATAATGACTAATTTTACACCTTAAAATTTATCAAGAAAACGCAATAAGCCCACCCGAATGTCCGGGGTTTATTCAAGGTAAATTATTTAGCGACTTGATAATGGTTTTTAATAATTGTTAAAAAATGAGGGGTTTATAAAGTTTTATAATTTTGACAAACTTTATAAAGTTTGATAATGTATTATGTATTCCCGTAAGCACACATTAAACGCGAATATTAAAAATGACTATTCAAGAAAAACTACAGATTATTCAACAAGCAACTGGTTTAACTCAAACCAAGCTGGCTCAACATTTTGACGTGTCTTTTGCGACATTTAACAGTTGGTGGACTGGCAAATCTTCTCCTCGTTTGAAAATGCTTTCTGTTATTGACGAGTTATTTTTGGAAGTGATTGGACAAAAAATAATTCCCACTGCATATCTTGCCGCAAAAAAACAAGCGCTGATTAAAAAATCTAAAGAGCGCAAAAACATTATTTCCGAAATTTTGAATAACCCAGACATTTGCGACAATTTTATTTTAAAATTAACTTATCACAGCAATCGCATTGAAGGCAGCACTTTAACCGAGAAAGATACAGCGGCTATTCTTTTCAATAATGTTGCTTTGCGAGACAAGAGCTTAACAGAACAATTAGAAGCTAAAAATCACCAAACTGCTCTTAATTATCTTTTTGCTCATATTGCCAAAAAAGGCAATCTCAACGAGCAACTGGTTTTAAAGCTCCATAGTATTTTAATGAACAGCTTGAGAGCTGATGCTGGTGTGTATCGTTGCCACGCGGTTAGAATTCTCGACGCAAATTTACCAACAGCCAATTATTTAAAAATTCCGAATTTAATTTCCGGTATTATCAAAACAGCAACAAAAAAAACCAACGATATAATTGCTTTATCCGCCCTGACCCACAGCCGCTTTGAACAAATTCATCCGTTTTCCGATGGCAATGGCCGTATTGGTAGGATTTTTATGTGCGCTATGCTTTTAAAAGCTAATATGGCGCCAGCTATTATTAAGCAGGAACAAAAACAGCTCTATTATACTTTTCTATATAAAGCCCAAACCAAAAATGACCATAGTCTTTTGGAAAATTTTTTATGCGATGCGGTAATGGATGGCTTCAAAATTTTGGAGCGAGCGTAGATGTAGATATTAAAGTAAATTCAACATAGAATTTTATGTTCAATATAAATAATAAAATTATCAATGAAAAAGATTTATTGCGAAAATTAGAGGAAGAACTTTCGCAAGTCAATTCTATTGATGAGCTGAAAAATCTTTTTGCTCGTTATTTTGGCAAACAAGGAATTATAAAAACATTGTTCAGCGAAATTAAAACCTTGCCGGGAAAAGAAAAAAAAGAAATCGCTTCTCTTGTTCAGGAATTGCAGAAAAACGGTTTAAAATTATTTGAAGAAAAAGAAACTGAATTGAAAAAAAATCAGAACGAGCAAGATTTGATAAAACAAGCAGAATGCTTGGATTATCAGATTCCAAAAATAGGGCATCTTCATCCCATAACTCAAACAATAAGAATGCTTAATAAAATTTTTACAGAAATGGGTTACAGCATAATGGATGGACCGGAATTGGAAACCGATGAATATTGTTTTCAGCGGTTAAATGTGCCGAAAGACCATCCGGCCAGAGATATGCAAGACACGATATATATACAAGAGCCAAATTTCCTTTTAAGAACGCAAACTTCCTCCATAGAGACGCGAGTGTTGGCAAACTACGAGCCACCTTTGAAAGTTGTTTGCCCGGGAAAATCGTACAGAAATGAGAAACCAAACAAAAGCAATCATTTTATTTTTCATCAATATCAAGGATTTGTTGTTATGGAAAAAATCAGTTTAAAAGATTTATTTGGAACAATTAATTATTTATTTAAAAAAATGTACGGACCAGATGTTAAAATCAGGTTTAGAAATAAATATTATCCCGAAGTTGAGCCGGGAGTTGGATTTGATATGCAATGTTTTAATTGTAAAGGCGCAGGATGCGCGATGTGCAAGAAAAATGGTTGGATTGAAATGGGAGGAGCGGGGATTATTCATCCTTTTGTGATGGAAATGGCAAATTGCGACGCTGAAAAATGGAAGGGTTTCGCTTTTGGTTTAGGCCTTGATAGATGGGTTATGGCAAAATACAATATTGCGGACATAAGAACTTTACTCGGCAACAATTTGGGGTATAAATATTACGAGAATGAAAATATTATATAGTCAAATTAAAGAATTAATACCGCGCCTCAAAGCAAGCCCAAAAGAAACGGCAGACGCTTTAACTTTGATTGGTTTTATGAGTGATGGTTTTGAGGAAGTTTTTTATCAAAACAAGAAAGATTATCTTCTCGGGATAGAGGTAAGGCAAAATCGCGCTGATTGTTTATCAGCAATAGGATTGGTAAAGGAAATCTCCGCTTATTACGGACTTGTTTTTGAGTCGCCTAAAATTTCTTTACCGTCTGTTTTTAAATCCAAAAATAATTTAGATATCGTGAACAAAGCCAATGACTGCGTGAAAAGAATTTTAGCAGTAAGAATAAAAGAATTAAAAAATAAACAATCTCCTGAATGGCTAAAACAAGTTTTGGCTTTTTCTGAAATTAACCCTGTGAATGTTTTGGTTGATTTATCAAATTATGTGATGCTTTTAACTGGCTACTCTTCGCATTTATTAGACGCAAGCAAAATTCAAGGCAAACTTTGTTGGTCTTTGAATAATGATTTTGACGAAATAACCACTCTTGACGGTTCGTGTGTAAAATTAAATAAAGATGAATTAATTATCAGAGACGATAAAAATGTTTTGGCCTTGGCTGGAATTATAGGAGGAAAATTTGCGGAAATTGATATAAATACCACATCAATTATCGCGGAAATGGCTGTCTACGAATCTTCTATTGTGAGAAAAAATTCAAGAAGTTTAAAAATAAGGACAGAGGCGAGCAATCGGCTCGGCAAGGATGTTGATCCAAATGGCGCTGAGTTTGCAATCAAAATGTTAATTTCGTTGATTGTTGAAAATTGCGGCGGAATTATTGACAGCAAACTTTTTGATTTTTATTCGCGAAAATATATTCCATCAGAAATTGAATTTGATGCCAAGCTTCCGAGTATTTATGCAGGGGTTGATATTCCAGAGGCAAAAACATTGGAAATTCTAAAAAATCTTGGCTTTAAAATAGCATCGCGCAATGGCAAATTAATGGTTGCGTCGGCAATGGGCAGAATGGATATTGTTCTGCCAGAGGATTTGATTGAAGAAGTTATAAGGATTTTTGGTTACGAAAAAATACCTTTTAATGAAATGCCAAAATTAGAAGTAGTTGAAAATATTACCCCTAAAAATATTTATTTAGCGGAAAAAATTAGAGATATTTTGTCTGCATCGGGTTTTGATGAAATTCTTTCCTGGCCTTTAACAAAAAAAGGGGATAATATAAAGGCGAATTATTTGGACTGGGATATCGTGAATACGCAAAATTCTTTGAATCAGGATTTTCCAGAATTAAGACAATCGATGGCAATTAGTTTGAATAATCAGGTTCAGGAATATCTTAAAAAAAATATTGAATACATAAAAATTTTTGAACTCGGCAAAATTTTTGGCAAAAAAGGAAATAATTACGAAGAGCGCGAAACGCTTGGTATTTTAACGCGCGCATTTTCCAAAAATAGCGGGCTGTCTGAAGCAAAAGAAACAATGGAAAAATTATTGCGAACGCTCGGTTTCACTGATATTTTTTACAAGAAAGCAAGGGTTGTCCCGCAAATAGCCAACCAATATTCTTGTTGGAATGTAGTTGTGGCAGAAGAAATGCTCGGCATTTTTTATAAATTAAAATCTCAAAAATCAAACCAAAATACCTATTTTATTGAGCTTGATATTTTCCAAATGGTAAAACTTTTAGAAAAAATTCATAAGGAGCCAATAGTAGAGCTTACTCAAAAATTAGTGATTTTAGACGCAAATGTGGAACTAAAAAAAGACGAGTCCATAAATGATTTTTTGTTCGCAATTAGAAAAAAAATTAAAAATGAAAATATATGGAGCGCGGCAATTGTTGACGAATTTCCCTTGAAAGAAAAAAATAGGTATACCATAAGAATTGCTTACAAAGAATTGAGCGACCAAGAGGCAAAAAAAATCCATTTCAAGGTTTTCAATTTGCGAGCAACGGAAAAGTCATAAAAAGGTTATTCTCGCGCTATTTGCGCTTGCTCCCACGTCAACATATTAGCGCGGGAGTTTCATCATATCGGAAAGTATTTATCCCTCACCTTTTTCCCGAAGGGAAAAAGGTGAGGGATAAATTGATCATCCCATTATTGCGCTGTGCCAGTGCCCCGATAAGGGGCATATCTGGCTTAATAATAATGAAAAAATTATTTTCGTTTTTTTTAATATTCTTTTTTTTGATTTTCGGAATTTTTGTTGCGCCTTTAATTTTTCCGCAAACGATAATTATTGAACCTCCTATTCAAGATTTTTTTTCTGATAAAAATTCAAACTCTATTTTTTCAACTAGCGCTGATAATCAAATTAATAAGCAAAAAGAGCCATTTTATCTCAAAATAATCTTGGACATTAAAAATGATTTTGTTGCAGAAAGTAAAAGTTTTTTAGAAGTCAATTTTTCGGAAATGAAAATGAGATTATATAAAGACGGCAAATCAATAAAAGAAGTTCCGATTTTGGCAAGAGGGGATATTCAGGGATGGGGAGGGTCAGCAGTTGGCTTGTATAAAATTTTATCTGGAAACAACCTCAGTTTTTCGGTTGTTTCAGAGGTTTATATGCCATACGCGCTTCATTATTATGGCAAGTATTATATTCATGGCGAACCTTATTATCCTGGCGGAGAAAAACGCTTTTCTTCAATTACCGGAGGGTGCGTTCAGCTTAGTGATAAAAACGCAAAAGATATTTACGAACTTAGCGAGATAGATATGCCTGTTTTAGTAATAGACAAAGAAAAAGATAATTATCATCCTTCCATAAAAAATTTATCTGATTTTCCCGAAATCTCCGCTAAAAGTTATTTGGCAGCTGATTTGGATTCTGGTTTTGTTTTTGCTGAAAAAAATTCTCAAGAACAATTACCCATTGCTTCTTTAACAAAATTAATGTTAGCCACAATAGTGGCTGAAAATGTTGATTTAAAAAAATCCATTTTAACAAAACCAGAATGGCTTGAAGCTGGTTATGGCGTCACAAAAGGGTTGGACGCTGGCAAAAATTTTAGAGTAGTTGAATTATTTTATCCTCTTTTAATTCAATCCTCTAATGATGCGGCTGAAACGCTCAGCCATTTTTTAGGAAGAGAAAAAACGATTAAATTGATGAATGAAAAAACAAAGTCCATTTTAATGGAAAAAACTATTTTTGTTGACCCTTCGGGATTTGATTTAAAAAACATTTCAACTGCTCAAGACCTTTTTAGTTTAGCCAGATATATTTTAAATGTAAGGCCTCTTTTTTTGGAAATCACTAAAGGGAAAAAAGTTCGCAGTTTTGGAGAAGTTTCTTTTAACCTTAAAGATTTATATAACAAAAATATTTTTTTTGATGACCCAAATTTTATTGGAGGCAAAACAGGATTTTTAAAACAATCAAGATATAACGCCCTTTTTATTTTTAAATTTTTTACTGACAACAAGCAACCGCGCGATATAGTAATTATTCTTTTGGGTTCCGAAGATAATAAAATTGACACACAAAAAATTTACAAATGGCTTCAAGAAAATTATCATTTATCTCCTGCCTTCTAAAATTATATTGCTAAAATATCTTTGTTTAAAATACTTTAAAAATTCTCTGATTATTTGTTTGCGAGAAATCACAAAATGTATCATTTTTTCATATCGGAAAGTATTTATCCATCACCTTTTTTCCTTCGGGGAAAAAAGGTGATGGATTTATTTTGAAGTAGGCATTGAACAATTCTATGGAATCGCTCAAGTATCTTATTGCCGCGTCTTGCCAATGCCATGCTTGCCCAGCTTAGCGGGGCATATCTGGCGCAGACATTGCGGAATTAGCGCTTGTTATTGCAAACAATAAATTGTATGTTATAATGCTTTTATTCCCACACCAAAAAGCTATGGATGTAAGTTCATGGATAAATGGTGAAATAACCCAGAGGGCATTTAAAGCCACGGGCGTTAATCTATGGTGTGAGGGGTTTACCTTGTTGCGTCTACAAAGGCGCGCGGGTCGAGACAGGGAAAAATAAAATTAAAAATAATCTAAGTGTATTTCAGTGTAAATTTACATAGGGATTTTAAATTCCAGCAGTATATTCTTACTCGTGTACCTTTGTTATTTTAATATAATATTATGGCAAAAAAACTTTATGTAGGAAGTCTTCCTTACGACGCTACTGATGACCAGCTTGCAAAATTGTTCAGCGCCGCAGGAACAGTAGAATCAGCAAAAATTATTGTTGACAAATTTTCTGGACGCAGCAAAGGATTTGGCTTTGTTGAAATGTCTTCTGAAGAAGAAGCGCAAAAAGCTATTGAAATGTTTGACAAGAGCAAGATGGGAGATAGGAGCATTGTGGTCAATGAAGCTCGTCCAATGGAAGAACGACCACGCGATCGCAAGTGGGAAAACTAAGATATTAAGAATATAATTGTTTTAATTATTATTTAAGAATTAATTTTTAAATTTTAAAAAAACAATTAAAAACCATAACAGCGCCTTTCAATTGAAAGGCGCTGTTTGCGTTTGCAAAAAATTTAAAAATGTGTTATTCTTAAAACAAAGTCCTTTAAAAATTAAATAAAAAAGATTGAAGGACAGGAGGTAAATAAAATGAGTGGATTGTTTGGAATATATGGACATCCGGATGCAAAGGGTTTAATAGGGCGTGGAATGTTTGCTTTACAGCATAGGGGCGATGATAGCGCGGGCATTGCCATTTCTAATGGCAAGAAGTTGATTGTTCATAAGGGGTTTGGTCCAGTAAAGCTTGTGTTGAGTAAAGAAAAAACAAAAACTTTCCATGGGAATATGGCATTAGGTCAGGTTCAAGATGGTTTTTGCGGCATAGAAGAAATTGAGCCAGTTTATGTTAGTCATTTGGGCCAAGAAATAGCTATTGTTTTTAATGGGGGATTTAAAAATGCCGATGTTCTCAGAAAATCTTTGTGGAAAAAAGGAACGATATTCAGAACCAATTCAGAAGCAGAAATAATTTTGCATTTGTTGGCTCAAACCAGAGAAAAGGATTTGAGTAAAGCTTTAGTCAAAGTGCTTAGTCGTCAAGTAGAGGGAGGATATTCGTTGATTTTAATGACACAAGACAAAATGATTGCAGTAAGGGATCAAGCTGGTATTCGGCCTTTGTGTTCTGGGCGATTAAATGAATCTTATGTTTTTGCTTCGGAAACCTCTGCCTTGAAGACAATAGGGGCGACAAGGATAAAAAAGATAATCCCTGGGCAGATAATAACTGTTAGCCAAAAAGGTCAAGAAAATTATGCAATCAACTCTAATCACAAAGCAAAGTTGTCTCATTGTATCTTTGAGTTGATTTATTATTCTCTGCCAAGCAGTATTTTTGCTAACGAAGAAGTGAGTGTTTTCCAGCGGAGAGCAGGAATAAAATTGGCACAAGAAAGTTTTATCCCGCCAGCAGATTTGATTATGTCCACTCCCGACTCGGCTAACTTTAACGCTCTTGGGTTTAGCAAACAGGCAGGAATACCTATTGATATAGGGTTAATTAGAAATCATGCTACGCAACCTGGCGAAATGCTCAAAGATAAATTTAGCATAACAGAAAGCGTAGTCCGGGGAAAAAGGATAATTTTAGTCGACGACTCTTTTGTCCAGGGGTTCACAATGCGAACAATAATAGCTATGTTGCGAAAAGCAGGAGCTAAAGAGATTCATTTACGCATTGCTTCTCCGCCAGTGATTAAATCCTCATGCTATTGCGGGGTTCAATTTCCTTCTCAAAAAAAACTGATTGCCTCCACAAAAACAGCAGAAGAAATCAGAGAATTTATTGGAGCGGACACCTTAAAATTTCTGTCTATAGGAGGATTGTTAAGCTGTGTTAAATGTCCGAACGATTTTTGCATTGCTTGTTTTGCTGGCGATCATTCCATTATTCCATGAGCGAAAACCCTGAAAAACTAAAACCCTGGACAAATAAAGTCCAGGGTTATTTTTTTTACATTAAATTTCAAACAATTATTTTTCTCTTACAAGCAATTATTTCTCTTTCACTTTTTCTACAATTTTTTTGAAAATCAATGGATAATCTTTGGCTAATTCGCTTAAAATTTTTCGATCCAACTCAATTTTGTTTTTCTTTAGACCAGCAATAAATTTGTTGTAAGGCAATCCTTGTTCCCTGCAAGCCGCATTAATTTGAATTTGCCAAAGCCGACGAAAATCTCTCTTTTTCGTTTTTCTGTCTCTGTAAGCGTAAGTCCACGCTTTCATTAACGCCTCTTTTGCTAAGCGATATTTTGATTTTCTGCCCAAACGAAAACCTTTTGCATGTATTAATATCGCTTTTTTTCGTTTGTGGGCTGATACGCCTCTTTTTACGCGAACCATAAATTTGAATTATTTTAAAAATTATTTACTAGATATGCCCCGCTTAAACGAGGCGAGTCCCACGCTAATGCATTGGTGTGGGGGCAAGCGCGGACTAGTGTTTGATAATACGCTTTATTTTTTTAGTTAAAAAATTAGGAAGGGGAATCCATTTTTTCATCTGGCGAATTTTATTGCCGGATTTTTTTGCCCGACAGTGATCCTGGCCCATTGCTCGTCCTAAAATTTTACCGTTTTTGGTAATTTTAAAACGTTTTGTAATTGATTTTCGTGTTTTCATAAATAATAATAATGCTAATCTACGAATGTAATGCTAATGCTACTAATAAATGTGGCGAATACTGCGAATTGCGATACGATTAGCAATTTGTAGATCACTGTCACAGCTTGGCTATTATTACTGTCCATCCCTTAGCTTCTTTTTTTAATTCTTTTTCAATTCTAAAAGGAGATGTTCCTTTTAGAAGTTCTAAAAATTTTTCAATTTTTTCCTTAGCAAAGTCAAAAAATTTTTTCTCTCTGCCCTTAAGTAGCATTTCTATTCTTACTTTATGATCTTTTTTTAAAAATTTTCCAGCTGTTTTTGTTCTCGTGAGCATATCATGCTCGGATATTTTTAATGTTAGCCGCAAACTTTTTAATTCCCCGCTTTTTTTTGGTTTTTTGTCTTTTTCTTTCTTTTTTTCTTTATAAATATATTTTCCGTAATCTGATATTTTACAAACCACTGGTTCAACTTTATCAGTAACCTGAATTAAATCCAAATTTTTTTCTTTAGCTTTTTGTATGGCTTCGTTTAAATTAAAAATGCCAATTTGCTTCCCGTCAGAATCTATTAATCGCACTTTGCTTGCCCTTATTTGATTATTGATAAATATTCTTTTTTGCAAATTTTTATATTTATAAGCCCCAGACATTTGGGTAGAGCATTAAATCTCTCGCCTTTTAATAATTATTAAAGGGTGAGGGATAAACTCCTTTCAAATGTCTGGGGTGTATTTTTGACACTTACATTTATAATGCTCGTGTTGTAAAAACATCAAGTTTTTCGAAATTAAACATTTTGTGTGAGTGTGAGTAATTTGTAGTTAGGGATAAATTTTTCGCTGATAATATTTTTTCTTTTTCCAATTACCAATTACAAATTACAAAGTACTCAAATTTTGAGTAAAGCGAAAAATTTATGTGGAGATGGCGGGGGCGAGCCCGCGTCCAAAAATTTTTCCTGAAACAATTCTACAAGTTTAGTCCGTTTATTTTAAAACGCCTGAAAACGAGAAGCGGACAAAAAATTCGGCGTTTTTGCCTCTTTGATTCAGCAGTTGTTTGAGGCAAAACAATTGCTTATCTCAATCCCTTGTATAAATTTTTTAGAATTTAACAAGGTAAATATGACACCTCTTACTGCTTATTGAGAATTAGCAAAGAGATGGCTTTTGTTTACGCGGTTGCGTATGCGTAGTCAAAAGCAGGTTGTTTTGTAAATAAGTTTGCACTTATTTTGTTTTCTGGATTTTTAACGGGCTTCCAGCGCCCGACTTGCTTGTTCCAATTCAAATCTTTGTCAAAACATTTCATCCCCTAAATCAACCTTTACGGGTTAATCCGTAAAGGTTGATCGGGCGATCAATTCGCTTTCAGCGAATTGATTTAGCCCACTAAATTAACTCGCAATCAACTCGTGTAAACGGGTTGATCGTATGTATTTCTGTTTTATTTTCTTTTTAAATCTACCAGCCCAAAGACTCTTTAAAAATCTTTCTCTCGCAAAGGCCTCCTTCTTTTCTGGAAATTTTTCGTAATGAATTAAGACCAATGGTCTGCGATTTCTAGTAGAATGCACTGTTCCTGATTTATGTTTTTTCACTCTTTCGTTTAGATTTTCACTGCAACCCACATATAGATTACCATCTTTTTCGCTATATAAAATATATATAAACCACATAATTCGTTTTCACTTTCCCTTCATCTCTCTTTCCATTTCTCGCTTTCCTTCCCTTTCTTTAATTTTTTCTCTTTTGTCGTATTTTTTTTTCGCTTTCACTATTGCGAAATCCAATTTTATTTTTCCTTTTACACTATACACTATTAAAGGTACCATAGTCAACCCTTTTTGTCTGCTTTTGCCAATCAAATGTTTTATTTCTATTTTTTTTAAAAGCAGTTTTTTTGGTCTTTGTGGCTCATAGTTGTAAGGAGCGTTTTTGGGCTGATATGCCGGGACATTTGAACCAATTAAAAAAACCTCTTCTCCTTTAAGCGCGACAAAAGAACCTTGCAAATTTATTCTTTTGTTTTTGATTGATTTAACTTCCTGACCTTGCAAAACAATTCCTGCCTTGAATTTTTCCAAGATTTCGTAATTATAAAAAGCTTTTTTATTTTCAGCAAGAATGGTCATAAATTTGATGTGTTTTCAACAATAATTTCATTAATTATATTTTACCACTATCAAACTTCCAAACAAGGCGCGAGTAGAAATTTACGAGCAAAGGGCTTTTATTTTCAAGCGAAGCGAGTCCCGCCAAGCGGGACGAGACATAACAATGGGATGATTAATTTATCCAAATAGCGGTTGATGGACAAATGAAATGAGAGACTTTAATTAACTTTGAATTACGAAACTCTATTTTTTAGTTTTTATCAGAGGAACAAAAACAACCTCATTTTAAATGAAGTTTGAATAAATACAATATTTTAATTATTGAGAAAGATAAAGTTGTCCAAATAACGAAGCGCTTCTACTTGAGCGCGTAAGCTAAAATAGAATAAACGTAATTGGCAAAATAGCCACTGATTGATCTTGGAAGAGAAGTAGTGAGTCCAAAACCTTGCAAAGCAAGGTCGGACGAACATTTGTTGTACAAATGTTTTAGTCCATAAAACATTTTCAGATTTCGGAATTGCAGCTCTATAATCACTCT
>JAHJSK010000015.1 GCA_018830365.1 Patescibacteria group bacterium
AATTTCCTTTCAGAAATTTTACTTTCAGTAAAATTATTTAACAGGGTAAAGGTCGAAATTTAACAAAAAAATTAACAGGTAGGACATTTCTAAATTGCTGGGGGTAGGACATTTCTAAATTGCTTTGACATCCCTCACCTTTTTTCCCGAAGGAAAAAAGGTGAGGGATAAATACTTTCCGATATGATAAATCCCAGTATCAATTTCCAGCATCAACACCCATAATATTGTCAAATTTTTGGCGCTTTAAATTCTTTTCTTTCTTGGTATTCTTGTTGCTTTCCAAGGTTCCATTGAGACAAAGGTCTTAAATACCCCACTATTCTTGAATAAACTTCGCAAGGTTGTTTAATGACGCATTTCGGACAATTAAAATGTTCTCCTGTTAAATAACCATGAATCGGGCAAACAGAAAAAGTGGGAGTTAAAGTAATATAAGGCAAATGAAAATTTTCAAAAATTTTCTTAATTAATTTTTTTACCGCTTGAACATCAGTAATTCTTTCTCCCAAAAAAAGATGAAAAACACTGCCGCCAGTATATTTCGCCAAAATTTCATCTTGAAGTTTTAACGCTTCAAAAATATCATCCGTGTAATTTACCGGCAGCGCCGCGCTGTTTGTATAAAAAGCCGTTTCTTTGGTGCCAGCTGTAATTATATCGGGATATTTTTCTCTATCAATTTTTGCCTGACGATAGCTTGTTCCTTCTGCTGGCGTTGCTTCTAAATTATATAAAATACCGGTTTGTTCCTGATATTTTACCAATTTTTCCCGCATAAAATCCATTACTTCCAAAGTAAATTTCCTCCCTTTTTCCGAGCCAATATCCTCGCCAATAAAATTCAAAAGCGCTTCATTCATTCCCAAAAACCCAATAGTTGAAAAGTGATTTCCAAAATAAGAGCCGCGTATTTTTTTAACAGAAGCCAAATAATATTTAGAATAAGGATAGAGCCCCTTTTCCATAAAATTTTCCAGTGCTTTTCTTTTTATTTCCAAACTCTCTTTTGCCAAATCCATTATTTTTTCCAATCGTTCAAAAAATTCTTTTTTGGTTGCTGACAAATAACCAAGGCGCGGCATGTTGATGGTACACACGCCGATACTTCCAGTTAACGGTTGCGAACCAAACAATCCCCCTCCCCTTTTATAAAGTTCTTTATTTGAGAGTCTAAGTCGACAGCAATTATGAGTGATAACTCCATTTGCTAGTTGGAAAAGATGCTCTTTATTGTTTGTCTTGAAATCATATACTTGATCAGTATAGGGAATTTTTTTAATGGATTTTATTTTTATTCCATAAAAATTTTTATAATTTTTATATATTCTACTTTTCCCTGATTTTCTATTAAAATATTTACCCAACCATTCAGAAAAATCATTAGTTAATAATAGTTTATATGAGGTAAACTTTACTCCAAAATGAGTATTATTTAAATTGATTTGTTTAGTATAATTTATCCCCAAACTCCGACAAAGTAAACCAATATCATCAATTAATCCTGAATTACTAGAATTAATCTGAATATTTCGAGCACTATCTATTTTAGAAATGTGTCCATCGCCCTCTAAAATTCCGATAAGCACACCTTTTCTAAATTCAAAAGACATACCAAATAATCTGCTGTTAAGTCGTTTAGTTTTTGAATATTCTCCGCGAACATAGTTTTTAACTATGGCGCCAACGGCTCTATCATTAATTATAGACGCTAATGATTTGCGTTCTTTTTCTATCTTTAATGTAGTTTTAGCTCCAAATCTTTTTTGGACAAGTTGAGTAACAAAATCAACATATTTTTGTTCTTCCAAATTAAATGAAAGGCCGGTAGTAGCGCCCTGATGAGTCAAATAACCTTCTGCTATATATAGACCAACAAATCTTCCTAAATCAAAATCTCCTAATTCACCTTTATAGGGATTTTTAGCTATAGGAATCTCATCTCCTATTTTCAATTTTTCCGACTGAACCTCAATCAATTTATTTTCCTTAATGATGATAGATGGATGATCGGGAGTAATCCTAAAAGTTTCTCCGTTTTCTATAGTGATTTTTAAAACATATCCGACTCTATTGGTTAATCTTAGAACATTTTTAATTTTAACAAATTCTCCATTCATCAAAACTTCACCTAAATTTCCGCTTTTTATAAAGTCTTCTACAATTCTTCGAATAGGCATTTTTCCAATATTTCCTAATGTATTTTTATAAATAATTTGTGTATCAGGGGTTACGCACATGCTTCTAAAATCTTCTGGCTTCATGTCAGATTGAATAAAATTTGAAAAATAATTCACGCCATATTTAGCAGTGGCTTCCCACAAAGGATTTAAATTTGGATTATCCCAGTCAAAATCTTTAGTAATGGAAACCGTTGGAATCGGAAAAACAAATGGCCTGCCTGTTGCGTCGCCCTCCATCATTACTTCATAAAAAAACCGATTAAATATATTCATTTCTTCCTGAAATTCTTCATAGGTTTCTTCTTGAGGTTTTCCGCCAATAAGAACTGGCTGTTTGGCTAAAAATTCCGGGGGCTTTATGTCAATAGAAACATTTAAAAACGGTGTATTGTGAAAAACCAAAAGTCCGTTTCCTCCGATGAAATTTTCTTGCGGAGAATCAACTGAAATATCGTATTCATATTCTTTTTGGTATCTAAACTTCTCAACATTCAAACAAGACCTGGCTTCGAAGTTATTAACAAAATAAATTTTTCCTGGATTTGAATCTGTTTTATAAATTCTCGTTATTAATTTATCGCGCCAATTCTTGTTTTTCTTGCTTGTATTTTCTACATAAACACTGAAACGATGGCTGTTCTGGGCTAACAAAAAACTCAAGCTCGAACTAAGCTTTCTTGAACTAGTAGAAAAATCCCAATGGTTTTTATATTCAGAAGCATCGCCTTTTAATAAAATCTCAAGAAAAATTTCCTGGCATTCAGAAGATAATTCAAAAATAAAAGAAGGGATAACTTTATTAAAGGATAAATAACCACAGCTCCTGCTGATTAATTCGGACAAAAGCCCTTTCCCGGTAATTTTGAAAACTTCTCCAGAAATTTCTGCTTTTTTAGAATAACTTTTATTTTTGGCAATTTGTCCTAAAGCGTTTAATTTTTTCAAAACTCCTATAATCTCTTTTAATTTTTTAGAGGGAGATTGAGAAATATAAAGAGGGGTTGAAATAGCTGTGTGCCCTTCGGTAATATACCAAGCGCAAAGTTTAACAAAATTTTCTAATGATTTTTTTTCTAAAATTCTCGGGTACCAAATATCGCTGTTTTTTAATTTAAATTTAACTTCTTGTTTTGGATTTCCGTATTTTCGCCAAATTTCATACCTAATTGATTTTCTACTTAGCCAATATTCCCAAACCCCTCTATCCTTTAAACCAAATTCTTTATAAAAAGGAACGAAGCTCTGTTTTTCTAAAAGAATATTCTGACGAATTCCTTTTAATGTACGAGTAGAGTTTATTTTAACAAAAACATTCTTATGAAGTTGAGGAATTTCGTCTATAATCTCAACTAAATCTAATTCTCTTTTGTTCCCCTGATTTTCTAAAGATTTCAAACCAATAAAATGATTCTCCGGATTTAAATGACGATAATTTTTAGCAATTTTAATATTTTTAACTGATCTAGGTTGAGGATTAAATGCGCCATCAAACTTTGGAAAATTGAATAAAGAATGGGCTTCTGAAACTTTTACCTCTCCACGATTTGTTCTGATTTTCACAAACTCAGAATTTTTAGGAACTCTATGCCGAATAAAAGCATTAACTCTTGCCCAAACAGCTTTCCCCTTTTGGTCAAAAGATAAAACATAATAATCATCGTGGTTTTCTATTGCATAACTTTGAGGATGTTTTTCAATAATCCGGTGAGAATTTCTTTTAAATTCTTTGTCAATCAGTTGCCCAATTTGCTCAAATATGATTTTTCCTTTATCTTTAATCACCACTAATTCATCCCAACATAAACTTTGAAATCCAGTGCGAGTTGGCACCATGCAATTGTAAAGAAATTCCTGAATAGCTTGTTTTACTTCCACAGGGCTTAATTTGTCATACCTGATAAAAGGCGCTAATAAAGTATCAAAATTTGAAACCGCTTGCGCGCCTGCTGAATTTCCACACCAGCACGCTTTCCCTTCTCTTCTTACATATAAAGTGTGATTTGGAACTTCCAAACAATAAACTTTGCCGCAATATTTAATTTTCTTTATGTTTTCTTTTTTAAATCTAAAATGCTTAGTTCTCGAAACGCTCACATCATGCCATTTAAATTCTCCTTTGCTCCTGTTTTGAATGTTGGCTGTCCAGCCTAATTTTAAAACTATTTCCTGAACATCATCAGCCAATTTTTTGCTTTTTGTGGAATATTCCATGTTCCCATTTCCCACATATCCATCGCCTTTCATTAACCAATTAAATAATATTTTTAAATGAGAAATGGAAAGATTTTTAATCGCATGAGGAATATATTTAGTTTCTCCTTTCCCAAATTGCTTAAGAAATTCATATAATTGTTTATTTCCTATTTCAAAAACAATTTTATTTTTGTTCTCTCCCTCGCCTTTTTTTCTATAATGAAATGGTAATTTTTTTAAAACGCATTCAAATTCTTCAGCGATTTTGCCTTTGTTTTGAAAAATTCTAACAAGGTATTCATGATATAATGTTCCATTTTTATGATATCTTTTTCTGGCATAGCTATTTCCTTCAGCAATATAAAATCCAAAAAACTTTAGCCAATTTCCCATCAATATTTTTTTTGGTTCAATTTTTTTTACTTCATATTTCCATATTGGCATTGGCGCCGAAGTTATTATTTTTGTTTGCGTCAAAGAAAAAACTTCAACAAAATCGTTGCTCATCTCTGACAAAAAACCTGTTTGGAAAACATTCAAATCAGGTTTAGCAAAATTTCTGTATTGCAAAACTTCAATCCCTGGCAAAAAGAAATATTTTTCTTTTCTGCCTTTCCAAAAAGAATATTTCGGGATCCAATGAGTGTTTGGATTAAAATCTTTAGCTTTAATAAATTTGGTTACATAATTTTTCTTCCCCGGATAATACTGCTTAACTAACATATTATGATTAGGGGTAACCAATAGGTCAAGTTTTTTAGATTTAAAATTGTAAAGTTCTTTTTTGTTGTCAAATTTATAAAATCTAATTGGCGCTTGCAATTCAATCTCATTAGTTTGAATATTTAAAGTAAAAATTTTATCTTCTTTGTTAATCTCATAAAAATATTTCCAGCCAAGATCAGTTAAGACCTGAGTGTCGTCTGGATAACATTCGCCCTGAAGTGTAAAGAAAAAATTAACTAATTGACCCAGCGCTGTTTTGAAATGTTTTGGCGGATAACATTGCAATTTTCCCGGCACGCCGCCGAATCCTCGCAATAGTAAATCATAAAGGTCCCAACCGCAGCAATAAGTGCTGATGCTTTCCATGTCGTGAATATGAAAATCTTCGTTAATAGCCGCTTCCCTGATTTCTTTGGGATAAACTTTGTTTAACCAATATTTTTTGGCAATAGCCGAAATAATATACTGATTCAACCCCTGCAAAGAATAAGCCATATTGGCATTTTCATAAATTTGCCAATCAAGCTCTTTAATATATTTATCAACCAATTCAACCGACTCATCAATAACAGTCATTGCTTCCCTGATTTTTCTTCGCTGTTCACGATATAGAATGTAAGCTTTTGCTGTTTCCACCAAGCCCTCTGAAATCAAAACCTCTTCAACAATATCCTGAATTTGCTCTACCGTAGGAATTTCTTCTTTGTTAAATCTCTGTTCCAATAAACCAACCACTCGCGCAGAAAGTTTTTCTGATTTTTTACCGTCTCCTTGATTTGTCGCAGTAATAGCTTTAAAAATAGCTTGGGTAATTTTTTTCTGATCAAAATCAACAATCCTTCCATCTCTTTTTTTAATTTTTGCAATTTTAAAAATTGACATAGTTATCAATAAACGCAACCTGCCCGCATTGCTACGCCCGCCTGCAACGATGTAGCACTTCGGGCAGGCAAAGCGTTGCAAGCGGGAGCGCATAACTGAATTTAGAATTTCGAATTTTGAATCAATTATGAATGCTCTAATTTTAAAATTCATCCATTCGAGTTTGATTCGAAATTCGAAATTCAAAATTTATAATTCGTAAATTATCACAAGCCAAGAAGCTAAGAAGCGTCTATAAAAATAATGAATAATTTTAGCTTTGTCTTTTGTGCTTTATTATACTCTTTTTTTTGCCAAAGCAAAAATAGGTCCAATAAAACACTTTGGTTATTGTGAATTTTCAAAAAATTGATAAAATTAAATCAAGCCCCTGTGGCGCAATGGATAGCGCGCAAGTCTTCGGAACTTGCGGTGCGGGTTCGAATCCTGCCAGGGGCACATAAATTTTTCGCTCCGCTCAAAATTTAAGTATTTGGTAATTTGTAATTGGTAATTGGAAAAAGAAAAAATATTATCAGCGAAAAATTTATTCCTAACTACAAATTACTCACACAAATAGCATAAATATGCGTGTTAAAAATAGTAAAGCCCGTTATTTAACGGGCTTTACTACATTAAATCATCGCTAACATCCTCGCCAACATAATTGGCCCGCACAGCCAATTCTTATGATCAAATCATACTAGTCAAAAACGGAACGGCTTCGCCTTTATTGCGATGTTGTAAAACCACAGATTATCGCTGAATTGGTATTGGTGTAGGGGTTGAATTACGGCTGTATGGCATTATACGCATTTACCAACCCCCAACCATAAAAATTGTCAAATCCCGCAGATCCCAAATCATTTGCTCGGTCTTGTAATTTTTTTTGCACCTCGTCCGGATTCCACTTTCCATCAGTGTTAACATCATACGCGCCAACCGGAGTATTCAAGATAAGAGCGGTGGAGCCGGCAACATGTGGAGCAGCCATAGAAGTTCCGGAAAGTGTTGCATAGCCGGAGCCTTTGTAGGTTGAATAAATTGAAACGCCTGGCGCGGCTAAATCTATTTCTGGTCCACGGCTTGACCAACTGGCAATAACATTATTTTGGTCGGTTGCCGAGACGGCAATTACCTCCGAGTAAGCAGCCGGGAAAGTGACTGATCCGCCTGAATTTCCAGCCGCAGCTACTATCACAACGCCTGCCCCTTTTGCCACGGCCACCGCGTCATGAAGTGACTGAATATCCGAGTTTGTTCCAAGGCTCATATTTACAACCTGCATGTGGTTCGCTACTGCCCATTGAATGCCCTCAATAATGTCAGAGAGGTATCCTGAACCGGTTGCGTCCAATGCTTTAATTGCGTACAAGTCCGCGTTTGGTCCGACGCCAACAACGCCGACTGTGTTATTCAGCGCCGCGACAATACCGGCAACATGTGAACCATGACCGTTGTCATCGTTCCAACTCTTGCGAGGGTTAATGGTATTCACTCCGCCTTTTACATTAGCCTTCAGATCTGGATGTTTGTTAGATATGCCAGTATCAATAATTCCGACTTTCACCGGGTCAGCGGTGTTTCCTGTTGGCCACACCAATTCCGCGTCAATCCGGTCAATACCCCAAGGAAGAACTTGAGATAACGATACTATCCTCTCACCGCCTCCCTTACGATCAAGAGCTTCAACAATAACATCTTCGTCAACGCGAATCACTGATGAATGCGCCTTTAGTTTTTCTGTAGCAGCTCGAGAAGGCAACCGCACTACTTTAGCGCCAATCAAATCAAGGTTTTTCATTTTGACGCCGCCCGCTTGTCTAATAATTTCATCCTTTACAACATCATTGATCCCGACATGGAACACAACGATCTTTCGGCCGCTGTTGTCGCTTGCCTGCGCTGTAGAGAAGTTTGTCTGCCCCGCAAAAAGCGCCAGACCAAACATCGCCACAATAATTATTACGCTAAAAATAATTTTTTTCATAAAATATATTATTAAATTTTTAAATCTTTTTTCGACCTTTTTTAAATTTTAACACTTTCTCTGATATTTTAAATGAAATTTTTTTAAAAATCTAGGCGGGCAAGCTCGAGAAAGTAAAAATCTTGCCCCGTTAGATAATTTCATATCTAACTGGGGTGAATTTTTGTTTTCCCTCGCTTCGTTTGAAAATAAAACATTTTGGTTGTGAATTTTCAAAAAATTGACCAGATAAGCAATTTTTCTCGGAGAGAAAAATTGCACTGGCGAGACGTAGTAATGGGATGGTTAGTTGTTGAATAAATGGACCAATGCTTTCAAAAAAACACTTTCCGATATATGATAAACTCAAATCAGCCCCTGTGGCCCAATGGATAAGGTGCCGCGCTTCGGACGCGGAGATTGCGGGTTCGAATCCTGCCAGGGGCACATAAATTTTTCGCTCCGCTCAAAATTTAAGTATTTGGTAATTTGTAATTGGTAATTGGAAAAAGGAAAAATATTATCAGCGAAAAATTTATTCCTAACTACAAATTACTCACACAAATTACAATAAATGTTGTTGGGATTGATAAATAGTCAAAAATTATGATTAAATCCACTTGCCTCGCCTCGCGGGAGCTACTGCGAGGCAAGTGCCAAAAATACGCCCCGGAAATAC
>JAHJSK010000101.1 GCA_018830365.1 Patescibacteria group bacterium
GTTTAAAAATAAAAGGAAATAACAAATATGGCACAAAGAAAAAAGCAAAAAATAAAAAAATATCGCAATACAAAATTGTCCAAAGATTATCCTCGTTGCGGATTGTGTGGAAAAACTGGTAAACTTACAAAAACAGAATGCTGCGGTCAAATGATTTGCGATGACGCAGAGCAATATGTTCTTTTTTCTTATGCTCAAAATAGTTGCTATAGAAATCATGATAGATACACAGTTTGTTCGCATCATCACAATGAAAAACATAAAGGCGATTGGAAAGAGTGTCAAAAATGTAAAGAGGATTTTGAAACTGAGATGTATGTGTGGCGTGGAACCAACGAGTATAACTTTGAGAAACTTGTGAATCTTCCTAAATATGAGCCGACAAAGCGCGCAAAGTGCGGAATAATTATCAAATTAGGTGAAGGCAGATATGGTATGTTTAAGGGGAAGTATTTGTGTGGAAAATGCGTAGGGCTTGAACTATGAAAAAAGAAAAATGGCCAAAACAGAGGAAATCCTTTGTTCCCGCGAAAAGACGCGGAATCTAACGCGAAATTACGTAGACGCTTAGTGCGGGACATATTTGGTGATTCGCATATTGATTCGGTTTAGCAAATTATTCCACCACCTGCAACTTCCTGCCCTTGATAAAAAACTACTGATTGCCCCGGAGTAATGGCTCGCTGACGTGTGCCAAAGATTAGCTTGTAGCTTGTAGTCCCGCCTGCAACGCTTTGCCCGCCAGAAACGCTGTATCTACTGCGGGCTGGCGTAGCAATGCGGGCAGGTTGTAGCTTTTTAGTTATTATGGCTTGGACTGCTTTGTGTCCATATCTAATTTGAGCATTAATCTTCAAGGGCAATTTGGGCTCTTGTCCCGAAGTCCAGTTAATATTTTTGGCAATTAAAGTTTTTTTATAAAGATTTTTATTAGAAAAGGGCGCGACAATTAAAGCATTTTGTTTTAAGTTTTTATTTGTCACATAAAATGGACCCCCGGACAATTCAATTCCTTTTCGTTGGCCAATAGTATAAAATGGCAAACCTTTATGCTGTCCAATTTTTTCTCCTTCAATAGTTGTAATTGACCCGGGTTTTGATTTAATACGCCGAGTTAAAAAATCATTAAGAGTTGTTTGGATAAAACAAATTTCTTGTGATTCAGGAATATCTAAGACCGGCAAATTAAATTTTTTTGCCAAATCTCTAACTTGAACTTTGGTGTAATTTCCAACAGGAAAAAGAATGCGCTTTAATTGTTTTTGATTTAATTGCCAGAGAAAATAGGACTGATCTTTTGTTTTATCTTTTCCCCTGAATAGCTTGTAGCTTGGGATTTTCCGCGTCTTTTCCGTATTTGCGGGAGAAACACGGGCCTGCCCGCAATGCTTCGCCCGACCGCAACAATGTAGCAACTTCGGGCAGGCATAGCGATGCAGGCGGGCATAATGTCCTGTGGCAACAAAATCCGCGTTCAAGGATAAAGCTTTTTCCAGCAATAAGCCGAATTTAATTTTTTTATTGCAAATCACGCAAGGATTCGGGGTTTTGCCTTCTTTATATTCTTTTATAAAATAATCAACCACTGTTTTTTTAAATTCTTTTTTAAAATCAAAAACATAAAAAGGAATATCTAAAATTGCCGCCACTTCCCTGGCTTTTTTTTCCGCTTCAAGCGAACAGCATCTATTCCATTTTCCTGTCAATTTATTTTTTAACGGTTCACGCCAAAATTTCATAAAAACTCCGATTACATCAAAGCCCTGTTTTCTTAAAAGCGCGGCCGCCACTGAACTGTCTACTCCTCCTGACATTGCTATAACAACTTTTTTTTGTTTATTAGTTTTAGACATTTTTAAATTTGATTTAAGTTTTACACATTTTCTTTGAATTACGAAACTCGCTTTTTACGACTTTATTCTCTTAACACAAACTAATCTCATTTTAAATGAAGTTTGATATTTTGGTTTTAGTCTCCTTTAAGTTAAAGTTAAGCAAAAGGAGACCCGCTCTCCCGTGACTTGTGAACCAACTTTCAGGAGACCCGCTCTCCTTCAAGTAGCACCCTGGACTTCTGCAAGAACAACATAATTTCAAGCAAAAGCGAGTTTCGTAATTCAAAGTTAAACAAGCTCATGATCTAAAATTTTTTTAATATAATCAACATTCAAGAAATCTTTTTTTATAACTTTAAAAATTTGCTCATTGTCAATTTTTTTGTCCAAGTTGATGATTAAATTGATAGGTGGTATTAAAGAAAATTGATTTTTTGTTAAAGAAATAACAGTGCACTTTGCGCCTAATTTTTGATTTATTGATTCTGCTAATTTTTTTGTAAGATGCCCCATCACTTTGCCAGTGTGATATACTGGATTTTTTCCAAACTCCGTTTCTTGAGAATGGGGTCTAAAAATTGATATAACCCCACCATTGTCGTTGCCTCTCCCAACAACTCCTTCCTCGCCTCCTTCAATACAACTTCCTATTCCTAATATGTAAATTTTCGGAGTTTTCCCGATAGAAGAAGGATTTACTTTTATATTAATATAATAATCATTTTGACGAGCCATATTTTTTGCGAAAAAATTAAGTTTTTTTTGAATGTGCCATACTTTTTTAGTGTGCTCATTTATAGACCTGACTCTTTTTGCAATGATGGGAATGCACATTGTTATTTCAATATCATTTTTTCTACGGAAGCCCATTACTTTAATATCTTGTCCGTAGTCTTTAAATTTTGGATTAAACTTGATTTTATTATCATCATTCAACCAAAAAAATTGTTCAAGTCGGTAAACAAGACTTTCCAAAAAAGTCATGGGGGAATGGGCGACAGAGACAGATGTGTCATTTGCTGAAAGTTGTTTTAATTCCGGGAGATTTTTTTTCCCCTTGGACAAAACCAATAAGGATGATTGAGGTTAGGTGTGTTTTGGGTAGCGTTCGTTATAATTTTTATATGTTTTTCAATATCCAAATTTGGTAAAATTTTTGACAAATATTCTTTTGTTGCATTTAATTGAATAGCTTGAATATCTATCTTTTTCTTGCCAAATTGATTGCTCATTCTTCCGTTAGTTACTATTTTTATAGGTTCAACCATTTTTGTTTTTCCAAGCATTGACAAAAACATACCGCCGCCAACATAAACTTTATCAAGATTGTGATGTAGAATATGGCCGAAATTTTGCAAACAATATTTTCCATAGGAAACGGATATGGCATTGGCTATACCATCTGCTTAAAGAGTCGGGATGTCCCAGCCCTTTTCTTTCTACAATTTCAATGTCTTTTTTCTCGGGGTCTTCATATCCGGTATTAATAATGATATTTTGACTATTCATTAGTTTTGTTTATAATGCATCTAAATTTTTAAAGTGTACATTTAATCCTCAAACCGAACAGCTTGAGGATTAAATGTACGAAGGATACTTCCAATCTCATCGCGATAAAGTTTTCAAAAGAACTAATCGCCATTGCCAACATGGAAAAAAAATCTATTTTAAACCAATCAAAAATAGTTAATATTATATGCTCTGTTGCTGTCCAGAAAAACGGTAAATATGCATTAGTCAAAGAGGCGAAAAAGGAAGTAAGAAATCTTTGGAATTTTCCCTCAGGAAAAGTTATGTTAAACGAGAATCTTCTTGATGCTGCTATTAGGGAAACAAAAGAAGAGACCGGATATGATTGCCAAATAGAAAGTATTATAAATATATATTATTTTTATTGGGACGATATGCCTGGGTTGACAATTCGATTTAATTTTTTAGGAAAATTAACCTCGAGGAAAAAGGGGGAACTCGCAAAAGATGTGCTTGGGGTCAATTGGTTAAGCCTCGAGGAAATTCAAAAACTTGCAAATCATAAAAAGCTAAGATCAAAAGCTGCCTATCAAATGCTGGAAGATCTCTCAAAAAATGTGAGTTATCCGCTTAATGTAATTAAATTTATTTAATCCAGAGCGTTTTCAATTTTTCTTTTTCGTTTTTAAAATATTTAAGATCATTAATAATTTTTTTCTCAACTTGATTTTTGTTCATAGATGAAGCTTCTAAAACAAAGCAAGAAATTCTGCCCAAATAAAGAGCCATCAGAGAATCTATCAGCTTTTTCCTTGATTGAGCATTCGCATTTTTATAAGCATAAAGATAGGTTAATAAAATTAGCACCCATAATTTTATGTCAAAGTTCACATTTTTAAATTTGATTTAAGTTTTACATATTTATCAAAGATTGACCAGATAAGCAATTTTTTTCGGAGAGAAAAATTGTTTTGGCGAGACGCGACAATGGGATGGTTAATTTACCCCTCACCTTTTTTAAAATTAAAAAAGGTGAGGGGTTTAACCAAACAGCCCATTTTCTTTTCGAAATAAATCCCTCACCTTTTTCCCGAAGGAAAAAAGGTGAGGGATAAACACTTTCCGATACATGACGAGGCCTGACCTCTTTAATGTTAAAAACTGTCAGAGGTCTGTCCTCTGACAACTTCTTCTAAATAACAAAAATCCTGTCGGTAATTCATACGATCGTATGGATTATAGACAGGATTTTTTCAAAAAAAATAGGGGGAGAAATATCCATCTCCCCCATAAACTATTCAATGATTGACTCACCCCCTTTTCCACCACGGCTGATCATAATCTCTCCCTGTTCCTCTAATTGCCTAACCACAACTATTATCTTCTGCTGAGCCTCTTCTACTTCAGAGAGTCTCATCGGTCCAAGGTAAGAAATCTCCTCTTTTAACATCTCAGCCGCCCTTTTGGGCATATTCTTATAGATTAAGCCACTTATCGTCCCTGAGACTTGCTTCATTGCCCTGGCCAAGTCCTTTGGGTCAACCTCTCTGAGAATCCTTTGCAAAGCCCTATCATCAAGCTTTTTCAGGTCATCAAAAGTAAACAGCCTCTTTCTCACCTCTTCTGCAAGGTCTGGCTCTGTCTCGCTGAGAGCATCAACTATAGCCTTTTCTGTTTCTCGGTCAACTGCATGGAGTATATTCACCAAAGACTCAACCCCTCCTACAGAAACGCTCTTAGTCGTGACCGTCTCCTTTTCAAACTTTTCTCTCAGAGAATTCTCTACTGAGCTGACAAACTCTGACGAGACATTCTTCATCCCGGCAAGCCTCTTGGCTACATCGCCTCTTTTATCTTCAGGAATATTAAGGAGAACATTTGAGGCTTTCTGTGGGTCTAAGTAACTCAGGATAACGGCTATTGTCTGAGGATGTTCCTTTTGCAGAAAGTTTGCCAGATAAAATACATCCGCCTTTTTCATAAAATCAAAGGGCTGCATCTTCAGGGTTTTTATGGAGCGATTTATTATCTCCTCTGCCCGAGCTGACCCCAAGGCTTTCCCCAATACCTCCCTGGCATATTCTATCCCGCCTTTACTCATAGATTCCTGAGTCGCAAGAGATTCCCTTAGCTCTGCAATTATCTGTTGACTCTTCTCTCGCTCAAGATTTGGAATCTTGGTTATCTCTAAGGTGAGTTTGTCAACCTCTTTTTCATCCAGGTGCTTAAATATACTCGCAGACGTCTCTGCCCCCATAATAATCAAAAGCCCGGCTGCTTTCTGTGGTCCTGTCAAAGTTATCTTAGCCATTCTCTTTCACCTCCTTTGTGTGATGACAAAAATAATTCTTTTGTGCTTAATAATATTCTAATAATTTCTGCCACCTTTGAATATTTAAGCTCAAAACTTTCCGTTCTTCCCTTGTGTTCTATGGTAATTATGACACTTTTATTTCTGCCAAAAACCACCACATTGTCAGGGGAGCAATATCTTCTATCGTTCAGATTAAATCCCCCTGTCCCTCCCTTCTCCCCTACATAATCTTTTTTAATGGGTTTCATTTTTCCTTACCCCCTTTTTATATTTAAATTCGCGAGTAGCGCGCTGAATACCAAAATTTGATATGCAATGCGCTACTCACAAGAGCGGAAGGAAAATTTTTTCTCTCTCGTCGTTTATTTTAAATTTTAAAGGTGCTATTTTAAATTTGAAACAAAATTCCTGGAACTTTTCCAAAAAAATTGTTTTTCAAATTTTATACTTTTATACTACACCCCTTTTTAAAAATGTCAATAGGCAATGAATTTTTTAAAATAGACGATATAATACATTTTGTGATTTTTTGCGGAAAAGTGGAACGGCAAAACAAGAGGTTGAAAAAAAAATAAAAAGAATTAAAATACAATCATATTGGAAATACCCCCTATCTGCTTTTTGGTATTGAAAAAGTAAATTATAATTAAATTGTATGACTTCTCTTGCTATTACAATTAGGCCTCAAATTAATCATCGAAAATTTTTGATAGAAATGGATGTTGAAAAATTCGAAAAACTTGCAGCCTTGCTTGGATTTTTTAATTCTGAATTTTTAAAAAGCATAGATCAAGCAGAAAAAAATTGGAAAGAAGGCAAAGTTAAAAAAATTAAATCTCTTAAAGAATTAAGAAAGTAATTACATCTTACAACTTACAACTTACAACTTACAACTTACAACTTACAACTTACAACTTACAACATTAACTCATGCCTAAATCAATCACTCTTACAGCAATAGACATTGGGACAAGTTTTACCAAGGTTTTGGTTGGTCAAAAAGAATCCGGTTCTTCGGAGTTTAATATCTTGGCAAAAGAAAAAATTGCGCAAACAGGTTTGCGAAGAGGGGAAATATACGACCCAGCAAAAGTAACCGAGACATTGTTCGGCTTGCGAGAAAAAATACAAAGCCAAGGTTTAAAAATTAAAAAAGCTATTGTAGGCATCGGAGGAACCCATCTTTCTGTCCACAAGGGACAAGGATTGATTTCCACATCAAGGGCTGACCAAAGAATTTCCGCGGAAGATGCGCAAAGGGTTTTGCAGGCGGCTCAATCCGTGGCTTTGCCTTCTAATAATGAAATTTTAGATGTCTGTTTAAAAGAATTTATTATTGATAATCAGCGCGGAATAAAAGAGCCCGCAGGATTAAAGGGTCTTCGTTTAGAAGCCAAAGTCATTTTGGTGTGCGCTTTTTCTCCTATTTTGGAGGACTTAGAAAAAACAGTTGAAGAAGCGGGATTTGAAATTGAAGCGATTATTCCCTCGCCATTGGCTTGTTCCAGAGCTGTTTTAAATTCAGAACAAAAAGAATTAGGAGCGGCTGTCCTTGATATGGGAAATGCCACTACTTCTCTTTCTGTTTTTAAGGAAGGGAATTTGATTGATTTCGCAATTTTTCCACTCGGCTCTTCTAATATTACCAATGACATCGCAATTGGATTAAGGGAAGAAATCGCTGTTGCCGAGCAGATCAAAAAAGAATTTAATGTATTTCAAAATTTAAAAACCAAAGAAAAAAACAAAAAAACTATTTCTAAAATTTTTGAAAAAGAAACTTCTTTTCCTAAAAATTTTCTTAAACAGATTATAATGGCTCGCGTTTCAGAAATGTTTTTAGAGATAGCCAAAGAATTAAAAAAAGTTTCCAAAGATATTGTTTTGCCTGCTGGAGTTGTTTTGACTGGCGGCGGCTCTGGCTTGCCTGGGTTAAAAGAATTTGCCCGACAAAAACTTGGGCTCCCTTGTCAGGTATCTGGACCAAAAGGCATTCATGGAACAGATGAGGCGGATTTTTCCACTGCGGCAGGACTTTTACTTTCCGGCTTTGACTTAATTGACAAGGAAACTTTAGAAAATAGAAAAGATGGAAAACAAGGATTAGGAATAAAACTTAAAAAAATATTTAAGATATTTTTACCTTAAAATGTTTAAACCAAAAATAAAATTAATTGGACTCGGAGGCGCAGGATGCAATACTATTTCTCGTCTTGATGCGAATTTTTTGAAGGAAATTGAGGTTTTCGCCGTAAACACTGACGCTCAATCATTAAAAAAAAATCCTTGTTCTAATAAAGTTTTAATTGGAAAAAAAACTACTGAAGGATTGGGGACAGGCATGGATTGGAAATTAGGACAAAAAGCGGCTAAAGAAAACATAGGAGAATTGAAGGAAATTTTAAAAGGCGCGGAAATTGTTTTTTTAACTGCTGGACTGGGTGGCGGCTCTGGCACGCCAGCCATTTCTGTTTTGGCTGATTTGGCTAAAAGTTTAAATATTTTAACCATTGCTGTGGTTACTTTACCTTTTTCATTTGAAGGAGTTTCAAGAAAAAAATTAGCTCAAATGGGATTAAAAAATCTTCAGGAAAATGTTGACGCTTTTTTGGTCGTTCCAAATGATCGGATTTTAAAAATTATCAGCAAAGATACATCTGTTGAAGACGCTTTTTTAAAAATTGACAGCGTTTTGCTGGGAGCATTAGAAGGAATTTTTGGTTTGCTTTCTTGCTCGGGAATTATCAATCTTGATTTTGCCGATGTGGAGGAGGTATTAAAAAATTCAGGAAAAGTTTTATTTGGTCAAGGAAAAGCAAGCGGAGAGCAAAGAGCA
>JAHJSK010000102.1 GCA_018830365.1 Patescibacteria group bacterium
ATTATTTCTAATTCGCAAAACATTGTTTGCATTGAATGGGCAGATAAAATTAAAAATATATTGCCCACAGATACATTGTTTTTGCATTTTGAGATGATTGATAAAAATACAAGAAAAATAATCGCGCATCGCGAATTATGAATATTAAAGTTGTTAAAAAATCGCAAACATTTTAACATTGCGTTTGTTGATTTAACAAATTAAAAACTATGGAAAATATTTTAAACATAATTAAAGATTCAAATTATAGTTTTGCATTATTTGAGAAATTTTTGATTGACGAATTAGAACAAAATATAAAAATTAAAGATGGCAAATTTTATGTTGTTTGTGTTATCCGCGACAAAGAAATCATTTTAAAGCCAGAGGAGGTTGTTCGCCAGCTTTACGCAATGAAATTGCTAAAAGAATATGGCTATCCAAAACAAAGAATCAAATTTGAACACGCAATCCATTTTGGTCGCGAAATAAAATCAGCTGATATTGTTATTTTTGATAAAGACCGCCCAACTGTTGAATATATCATTGTAGAAATTAAAAAACCAAAACTTCAAGACGGAAAAAATCAGCTTCGCTCATACACCAACGCCACTGGCGCGCCAATAGCTGTTTGGACTAATGGCGGACAAATCTCGCATTATAACCGCAAAGACCCTAATTACTTTGAAGATATTACTGACATTCCAAAAGCAGATCAAACACTTGAGGATATTTTAAAAGAAAGATTTACACTTAAAAATTTAATTATAAAAGATAAAATTCCGAATGAAGGAAAATCGCTCAAATCTATTATTCAAGAAATGGAAGACGAGGTTTTGGCAAATGCTGGCGTAGATGTTTTTGAAGAAGTTTTTAAACTCATTTTTACCAAATTATATGATGAATTGCAAAGCAAAGAAAATAAAATGCGCGTTGAAATTTTTCTTGAAGATAAATTAAATAAAGACGAAAGAGGAGATTACGAAAAAGTAAAAATCGCGCTTGCGAAACTTGATGATTCTAATTTTCGCGTTCTTGAATTTCGCAACACAGGACAATCGGAAAGTGAATTAAAAAAGAAAATTCAAAAACTTTTTGACGAAGCCAAAGCCAAATGGCCTGGTGTATTTGACGAAGCCAGTCAAATCCAACTTTCGCCTTCACATCTTTCAATCAGTGTTTCTAGTTTACAGGATATTAAACTTTTCAATTCCAATCTGCAAATCATTGACGAAGCGTTCGAATATCTGGTCAATAAGTCATCAAGAGGTGAAAAGGGACAATATTTTACACCTCGCCATGTGATTGATATGTGCGTCAAAATGCTCAATCCAAAAGCGGGCGAATACATGATAGACACAGCCGCCGGCTCTTGCGGATTTACCGTGCATACCATTTTCCAAATCACCGGACATCTTTTTCAAAACACGGATATTTCCGAAGAAGAAAAAGAAAATGTGCTAAAAGTTTTTGGTATTGATTTTGACGAAAAAGTTGTGCGCGTCGCTCGCACATTGAACTTGATCGCAGGCGACGGCAACACCAACGTTTTGCACTTGAACAACCTTGATTATGATCGTTGGAATGAAACTATCAGCAATCGCGAATGGCTGGAAGTGTACGGCGGTGGATTAAAACGGCTTGAGGCGTTGCGCAAAGACCCAGCGGGATATAAAGAATTTAATTTTGATATTTTAATGGCTAATCCGCCGTTTGCTGGCGACATTAAAGAATCTCGTATTATTCATAAATACGATCTCGGCTATAACGAAAAGAACAAACCGAAATCAAAAGTTGGTCGCGACATTTTGTTTATTGAAAGAAATCTAAATTTTCTCAAGCCCGGTGGAAGAATGGCGATTGTTTTACCGCAAGGTCGTTTTAACAATACATCTGATAAATACATTCGCGAATATATCGCTGGAAAGGGGCGTATTTTGGCGGTGGTTGGGCTTAATGTGAATACTTTCAAACCGCACACTGGAACAAAAACCAGCGTACTGTTTGTACAGAAATGGAACGATGACTCGAAAAAAGGGCCGCTCTGCAAAAAATCGGAAGATTATCCGATTTTCTTTGCGGTGTCAGAGAAATCCGGCAAGGATAATTCCGGCGAGTATGTATTTGTTAAGAACGGAAATGGTCAGCCAAAATTGGATAAAAACGGTCATTTAGTAATTGACCACGATTTGCACAACCACGATGGCGAATTGCCCGAAGGTGTGGCGGAAAAGTTTATTGAATGGGCGAAATCGGAAAAATTAAGTTTTTGGAAATAAATATGGAGTGTAAATTTTGCCTTAAAGATAAAAAATTAATTGATGCACACATTATTCCGCGTTGTTTTTTTGAGGCAATGAGAGATAAAAAAGATAATCGACCATTTCAACTTTTATCAAATACTAAAAATGAATATTCACAGAAATTATGGATAGGATTATATGATAAAAATATTCTCTGCGAAGACTGCGAAAAGGTTTTTCAAAAATATGACGACTATGCTTGTAAAGCCTTATTGTCAAATATCGACGAAAGTGATTATATTTTAGATCCGAATGGAAATAAAATTGGCTATAAGTTAGAAAATGTTGATTATAAAAAGTTAAAATTATTTTTTCTTTCAGTTTTATGGCGGGCTTCTGTTTCAAAAAGAAAAGAGTTTAAAAAAGTTGATATTGGAAGATCGTTTGAGGATCGCTTAAAAGCAATGGTTAAAAATTTTGATCCGGGTAGCACAAATGATTTTTTGCTTGTTCTGCGGAGATTTATTGATGATTTAGGTAAAAATTTTTTAATGGATCCGTATAAATTGAGAATAGATGAAATCAATTTTTATCGTTTCTACTTAGGGGCAGGGTATGAATTTCATATTAAAGTAGATAAAAGAAATTTAAAAAAATCTGATGTTTTATACCTGCTAGCGTTGAGATCGGAAAGTCTTTTATATGTACCCTTTAGAGAAAATCTATTAAGTTCAAAAGAATTCCCTATTTTAAAAGATATTTTGAATAAATCAAAAAAGAGATAATCACGAATAACTATGCAATACTCAATCGTAAATTACAAAACAGTAAAAGAAAATTCTGATTTCAGAATTGATTCGGATTGCTTTGTGCTTTTAGATGAATTTAGGAAAAAGTATCCGAAAAATGAAAATGAAATTTTTCTTTTGGATGAAAATTATATAAAAATAATTGATGGAGACAGAGGGAAGAATTATCCAAATGGAAATGATTTTCAAAAAGAAGGTTACTGTGTTTTTTTAAATACTTCAAATGTTTTACAAAATGGACTTGAGTTGTCTCATTGTCAATATATTACAAAGGAGAAAGATGCCTCTTTGGGGGGTGGAAAATTACAAAAAAACGATATTGTTTTTACTACAAGAGGGACTATCGGGAATGTAGGAATTTATAATAATTTTATAGGCGAAGAAAATTTAAGGATAAACTCTGGCATGATTATTTTTAGATTAAAAAATATTTTACCTGAGTATTTTTTTGTTTTATTGGTCAGTGACTATTTTAAAAAACAGATAAAAATTTATTCTTCTGGTTCTGTTCAAAGTCAAATTCCCATTCATGCGATAAAACAGCTTAAGATTCCAATTTTTTCTCAAACCTTTCAAAATAAAATTTTAGAAATTGAAAATCAATTTAGTTACTTTTTAGATCAATCCAAATCTCTCTACTCCCAAGCCGAGCAACTCCTCCTTTCCGAACTCGGACTTTTGGATTGGAAGCCGAAGCATACACTCGCTTTTGTTAAAAACTTTTCCGACACCAAACAAACGGAGCGAATAGACGCGGAGTATTTTCAGCCGAAATACGAGGAAATTATTGACGCAGTAAAAAAATACGAAGGCGGTTTCGATGAATTGGGAAATTTAATAAAAATCAAAGACAAGAATTTTACACCTGACGAAAAGAAACAATACAAATATATTGAACTTTCAAATATTTCTGCGAATGGCGAAATTAGCGGTTACTTAGAAAGTTTTGGCAACGAATTACCGTCGCGAGCACGCAGGGAAGTCGTGAAAGGTGATGTTGTTGTTTCGTCAATTGAGGGTTCGCTCGGTAGTATCGCCTTAATTACTGAAAACTGGACAAACGCTTTATGTTCCAGTGGTTTTTTTGTCGCTAATTCGGATAAAATAAATTCTGAAACATTGCTTGTATTACTTAAAACAAAAATCGGTCAAATGCAGTTGAAAAAGGGTTGTAAAGGTACAATTTTAACAGCAATCAATAAAGATGAGTTGTCTAAAATTGTTTTGCCAAAAATTGGCTCAAAAACACAAGAACAGATCAAAGAAAAAATAACTGAAATGTACCAAACAAAAAAATTATCAAAATCACTGCTTGAAATCGCCAAGCGTGGCGTAGAAATGGCGATTGAAAAAGACGAACCCGAAGCCGAAAAATGGATTAATGGCGAGCTTGATAAATTAGAAATAAAATTTTAACAATATGTAAAAACAAATAAAACAAATAATCTTAGCATAAAAACAGAGAAATAGGACCCGCAACGAAGTTAAAATTTATTGGAAAAATTAAGTTTTTGGAAATAAAAATTATGAGTTTTTTTAAATTTAACAAAAAAATAAAAACAGAGGATTTAAAACTTTCTGACCATAATCAAATTTGGACGAAGTTTTGTTTTTTGGACGAAACAGGCGTTTTGAGCGATCGGCAAGAACAATATTTTACTGTTGGAATATTAAAAATGAGCCAACCTTATTATTTGCAGAACAGATTATTTTTTGAAAGAAGCAAAATTAAATTCTATGACGAAATAAAATTTAATAAATTATCAAAAAATAATGTTGGTTTTACCAAAACAGCAATCAATGCTCTTTTTGAAACAAGAAGCGTTAGTTTTTATTCTTACACCATAAGTACTAAGAGTGATTATTTTTTAGAAAATTTTAATAAGAATTCTTGGTTGGCTTACGAACAAATAACGCTTAAATTATTAGAAGCGGCGCTTTCTAATCAAGAAATTATTATTCTTATTGCGGACTATGTAACAACGCCCAAAAATATCCGCTTTGAAGTTGAGACGAAGAAAAAATTTAATCAAAATAAAAAACGACTTGCTCTGGCTGGTGTTTGTAGATTTGATTCAAAATCAAACGATTTGTTACAGCTGGTTGATATTTTAATAGGCGCTATAACCTATAATATAAAATTTACAAAAAAGTTGGTTGACGGATCAAAATATAAAATTGAAATTGTTAATTTTTTAAAAAATAAACTAGGAACAGATACTTTTATTAAAGGATTTAAAAATCACAATTTTAATATATTTGTGGATAAAACAGATCGGTTGAATGTGGTTCAAAATGAGAAAGAAAATGAAAAGGGGCTATCGTCCTAACGGTCGACGCCCCTTTTCGATACTTGTATGTGTAGTATATATCAAGCGGTTAGTGTAAGTCAATGGCCTGTGGATAGCTCAACTAATATCGCCTTTAAACGATAATAGTTGAGAAATAAAATTTTAATTTTATGATCATTGATAATAAAAAACATTTTCTCATTATTGATAGCAATTCTGTTTTGCATCGCGCGTTTCATGCTTTGCCTCTTTTATCAACGAAAAATGGAGAAATAGTTAACGCGGTTTACGGATTTTGCCTTGTTTTTTTGAAAGCGTTGAAAGAGATAAATCCGAGTTTTGTCGCGGCTGTTTTTGATTTGCCTGGACCCACTTTTCGTCACGAAGCATCAAAGGAATATAAAGCAAAAAGACCTCCCACGCCAAAAGAGCTTTGCGAGCAATTTGAAAAAGCAAAAGAAATCCTTAAAGCGTTTAATGTTCCTATTTTTGAAAAACAGGGATGGGAGGCCGATGATTTAATCGGCACTCTTTCTAAAAAGGTTTTAAAAAATCAAAATTCGTTGGAAATTGAGACATTTATTTTAACTAGCGATTCTGATATTTTTCAATTAGTTGACGCTCAAACAAAAGTTTATGCTTCAAACAAAGGGCTTAAAGACACTATTTTATACGATTACGACAAGGTTAAGGAAAAATATCAAGGACTTTTACCTTCCCAGCTTATTGATTACAACGCTCTAAAAGGAGACCCTTCTGATAATATTGCCGGTGTCCCGGGAATTGGGGAAAAAACAGCATTAAAATTGATTAAAGAATTTGGGACTTTGGAGAATTTATATGAAAGCATAGAAAAACCGGAATTCGCGGCAAATGAAAAAATTCACTTACCTCGCACCCCAGAAAGTTCTATTGTTCATAGTGGAGACGAAGGGCTACAAGCAATTATTCCTCTTCAAGAAAACCCCTGTTTCAACACGGGGGTGCGGGGTTTAGCTCCGCATTTTTTAGCAAAATTAAAACAATACAAAGAGCAAGCTTTTCTTGCGAGATTTTTAGTTCAAATACAGCGCGATGTTGCTTTAGAATTTAATTTGGAAAATTGTGAATTGCCAAAAATTGACAAGGAAAAAGTAAGTCAAGTTTTTGAAAAATTTGAATTTCACGCTTTAATAAAAAGAATTAACAATGACGAATTTTTGTGTTAGAATTATAAAATTGTTGTTGATGGCAATAATGGAATCAGCGATTTCCAGATAAGCAATTTTTCTCTCCGAGAAAAATTGCTTTGGCGAGACCAGATATGCCCCTTATCGGGGCACTGGCACAGCGCAGCAATGGGATGGTTAATTTACCCCTCACCTTTTTTAAAATTAAAAAAGGTGAGGGGTTTAATCACATGTCCGCATGCTTTCAAAAAACACTTTCCGATACATGATTAAATAATACAAACATGAATACAGCAATTAAAAAACGCGATTTAGGTCAATTTTTTACCACAAATTCCGACTATATCCTGCAAGGATTTGGCGAGTTTGTTGAAAATAAGGAAGTTGTCGATCCTTTTGCTGGAAACCAAGACTTATTAAATTGGGCAAAAAATAACAAATGTAAAAATTTTGTAGGCTTTGATTATGATAAAAATTATATTGACGAACAAAATGTTTTTTTTAATGATTCCATAAATTCACCCAAAAATTATAATTTTGTTCTTGCTAATCCTCCTTATTTGCATAAAAATAAAGCCACAAAAGAGATAAGGGAAAAATTTTTTTCTGGAAAAAATTTTAATTTTGAAGACTTGTATCAAATTTCCATTTCTTCAATTTTAAGCTGTGATGAAGGCATAATAATTGTGCCATTAAATTTTTTATGCGCTGAAAATTCAAAAAAAATCAGAGAACTTTTTTTTGAAAAATTTGAAATAGTGAAATTAAATATTTTTTCGGAACGAGTTTTTGATGACACCACATACAATGTAATCTCGTTTTATTTTAAAAAAAAACAAAAAATATTTGAAAAAAATATTATAGATGCAACAATTTATCCTGAAAATAAAAAAATCAAACTACTGCTTGAAAAAAAATATGGCTGGCAGTTTGGCGGAGATTTTATTTGTAAAATAAAAAATTTTAAAAATAAATTGGGTGTTTTTCGTCTCACGGAGGATTGTTTAAAAACAGGTGAATATGAGGCAGAAATAGCTTTACAAAACATTAAAGATAAAAAAATATTAAAAATTAGCGATGATGTTAAAAAATTGCTTGAAAAAAATATTTTATTTCTGCGAGCCATTGACAGTAAAAACGGAAAAAAAATACAGCTTGAAGACATCAGGAAATACAAAATATCCGGCCTTGTCGGGAAAAACACTTCGCGCAATATGGCTCATTTAATTTTTAAAAAACAAGTATCTATTGACGAACAGATTGAGCTGATGAAAAAATTTAACAACGAACTGTCGGCTAATCGAGATAAATATTTCTCGTTTTTTCTTACTAATTTTAGAGACAATAATCGCAAGAGAATATCGTTTGATTTGGCTTACAAATTTTTAAATTTAATTTATTATGAACAAAATTCAAAACAACTTGCATTATTTTGAAATATCAAAAAATAATCAAGAAAAATTATTTGATGATTTTTATGTATTTGACGAAAAACATCCCGACCTGAATAAATACATCAAAAATACCAAAGAAATAAAAAATATTTTAATCACCATAAGAACTTTGCGGGGTAAAAAAGAAAAATCAGCAGTGGTTGATAAATATTTTTTAGAGTTATCTAAAATTATAGGCAAATATTCCAACTGCTCTGAATTTGCTTGTTTTGTAAACGCTTGCGATAACATTATCTGCGAAGTTAAAAATGAAATAAATTTACTTAAAAAAATCACTGAAAGATATTTTGCAAAAAGAGTGTTAAACGAAATAGCGCCGGAAGAATGGGTGCAAGCGATATTGGATACGAACTCGTCCCGCAAAAAGGGAAAGTGCGGAGAAAACAAACTCATTCATATTTTGAGAAAACAAGGATTCAAAGAAGTTTTTGACTGGGATGAATTTTTTAAAATTAATTATTGTGTCGTAAAATTTTCTAAAAAATTTAGTTTAAAAAATGTCCGTGAAAAATTAAGTATAAAAATTAAAACCAAAAAGCAAAACAAAACACTTGACCTGATAATTAAGGCAAAAGATAAAATTTTACTTTGCGAAGCTAAACATTTAAACACTTCTGGCGGCGGACAGGATAAACAGATTTCAGAGTTAATAGAAATTTTAGGACTAACTGAAAAAAATAAAATTTCTTATATTTCATTTTTAGACGGTAAATATTCTAATATTCTATTGAGCAATAACAGACACGGCGACAAAATAAACACGCAAAGAAAAGAAATCAAAAAATTTCTCAAAAATAATCCTAATAACTATTGGTTGAATACCGTTGGTTTTGAAAGATTTATTTTTGATTTAAAATAAGCCCCAGACATTTGGGTAGGGTATTAAATTTCACCCAAATGTCGGGGGTGTATTTTTGGCATTCGTCTCGCCTCGATTCGGCGAAGCGGGTCGGAAAAACAAAAACTTCGCCCTAGTAAAATGTAAAATTATCTAACGGGCATGTTTTTGTTTTTACTCACTCCGTTTGAAAATAAAAAATATGTTTAATTTTTTCAAAGGATTTTTTAGAAAAATTTTTGGATTGACCTTTTTCCCGCTTTTTGTAGCAGGGATATTTATTTTGATTATTGTTTTAACGGAGGAAACTAAAATTTTGGAAAAATTAATTGGAAAAAATGTATTATTAACTGAAATTATCGCTAAAAAAGAAATAATTTTTTCAATAATAATTTTCTTTTCTTTTTTTATTTGTTATTATTTTTCCAAAGGAGTGGCAGAACAATTGGAGAAGATTAAAAAAGGCGCGGAAATTATTGGAAAAGGAAATTTCAAACATCGCATTGTGATAAAAACCAGAGATGAAATTGAGAATTTGGGAAAAACCTTTAATCAAATGGTCGAAGATTTAGAAAAATCTCATTCTATTGTGGAAGAAGCAAAAAATGTTTTGGAAATAAAGGTTCAAGCCAGAACTAAAGAATTGATAGAACTTACTGAAAATTTGGAACACAGAATTGAAGAAAAAACCAGAGAGTTCCAGGCGCGGACAGATGAATTAGAAAAATTTCATTGTTTAAGCGTGAACAGAGAATTAAAAATGATAGAATTGAAAAGAGAAATTGAAAAACTAAAAGCAAAA
>JAHJSK010000016.1 GCA_018830365.1 Patescibacteria group bacterium
ATTGCGGCCCACATAATCAAATCCCGTGTAGACAATTAAATCAAAATGTTCAACAGGCAAGCGATAAGTTTTTAAATGTTCTTTTCTGGATTTTGCCGGAGAAAAACCAACGCTTAATCCGCCTATTTCTTTAAATCCTTTGACGGCAAAAGAAGGCACGCCAGTAGTGGCTCCTGTGATCAAAACGCATTCCTGCCGAGCAATTTCCCTGCCAATTTCTTGAGCTAATTCATGTATTTTTGGGCAACAGCAGGAAATTTCAGCCGCGCCTGAAACGCAAATTGTGAACTTTGGATTTTTGTTTATAATTTTATTCATAGTATTATCGCGCTTTTACTATACCAAAATAAATTCTCGCAAACAAGTTATTGCAAAATTTAAAATCCGGCGCAAGCCGGATTTTAAATTTCATTTCTTGACCAAGTTAATTATAGACAACAATCTTTTACTGCTGTGTTTGAAATACAGCTTTAAGGTCTGTCCGCGCTTTTTCCATCGCTGCTTTAAAATCTTGAGCCGCTTTTTCTATCGTTGTTTTGCGAGCCGTAATAAGCGGCTCTATTGATGTTCTCATTTTTTCAATTGCTTGTCTGTCGCTCTGAAATTTGTTTTGAGCTGCTTTCATATCTTGCCGAAATGTCTCACGAACATTCTTTGGGTCAACACTGCTTGCGCAATCCGCTTTTGCTTTTTCAATTGCCGCGGTTTTAGCGCTTTTGAATGTGTTTATTACGGCATCAACCGCTGATTTCCGATTAGCAATTGATTGTTCAACATCCTGTCGGAATGTTTGAATTGCCGCGTCAACAGCTGTTCTGCGCGCAGTAACTGCGGACACAACTGCTGCCTTGAAATTTTCCACTGCTTGCTTTTGGTTATCAGTGGTTGCGCGTTCTACAAGCTTTGCGTAATGTTCTTCGCGATTTGCGTCTAATTTCGCGCGGTTTTCATTTATGCGATTTAATCGCGTTTCCTTGCGTTTTTCAACATTAGCCAATTGCTGTGTTCGTCTAGCTTCTATTTTTGCAACACGATCAGTAATTCGTTGGTCAAACTTTGTGGCAACTTCGGTAAATCTATTACAAAATCCCTTGGCAACAGCGGAGTTATTAACTCGTTTTTGAATTGCTTTAACTGACGATGTCGGAGTTATTGATTCGTTTTCTGTTTGGGCAAAAATAATGATTGGCGCTAAAAGGCTTGCCATTATCAATGCGTTTAATCCAGACAAGACAAATTTTTTAGAATTCATTTTCATTGTAAGATTGACCAAAATCACTAATCGCTTGACTATCATCGGCAATAATATCAGCATCAGCCATTTCTTCTTGAAGTATTCCTGTTTCGCTAGAAGAATCCTGCAAAAGCGCGTTAACCGTGTCGTCAATATTGCCGGTTGCAACAGGCAAAACAACTTTTGGTATAGTCGTGTTTTGTTCTTGCTGCTTTTGCGCTTGCTCTTGTTGCTCTTGAAAATTAATTGGCGTTTCTTCAGTAATGTTTTGTTTTGCATTTTTAATTTGCAAATATCCCGCAATGAGCGCAAGAATTACGACAACAGGAATAATTATTTTCCATTTTAAGCTTAATGTCATTTTAGTGAATTTTAGTTATTAAAATAAAGGCGCCGACCTTTTAATTTTTTCACCTCTTATAAATAATTGTATAACTTTTAATTTCATTTGCAAATTGATTTTTTTGGCAAAGCGTTAAGCCGCGCATTCAATCAATTTCGCTTTAATTATTTTTCGCAAAGCATTTTTTACCAGATATGCAATTTTTCTCTCCGAGAAAAATTGCTTTGGCGAGACCAGATATGCCCCTTATCGGGGCACTGGCACAGCGCAACAATGGGACGGTTAGTTTACCCCTCACCTTTTTGAACAAAAAGGTGAGGGGTTTACTCAAACATCTCAATTTGCTTTCAAGATAAATCCCTCACTTTTTTCCTTTCGGGAAAAAAGAGGTGAGGGATAAATACTTTCCGACATGATCAAATAATGCATCACCGCCTCCTGACAATCAATAATGTATCGCCGCCTGGCGGTGACACATTATTGATTGGTTAAAAAAATTTTTACAAAAATAGACAAAGAAGTTTTACAGAGGTCAGACCTCTGTAATTTTTTAAAAATTAAAAATTGCCTGTTTTTTGTTTAAAAGCACAAAATGTATTATGCCTGCTGTGGGAATTGCGTTCAAAAACATTGACTTCGTTTTCCTTTTTGCTATTCTCAAATTAAAAATATGACCATTCAAAATCCTATTACGGACAATTTAGAAAAAAATAATTTAGAAAATAATGATTCGGAAAAAGACAACAAAGAGTTCGACAATAAAGGGTCCGATAAAAATCAATTGATTTGGGCTGGCTTGAGTATAGTCGGGGTTTTGTTCATTTGGCTCATTTCCTCTTGGCTTTACAAATAATCTATTATCAAGCGAAGCGATGGAAACGAAAAAACGAAGTTTTTGTTTTTCCGACCCGCTTCGCCCGCGATCCGCTTCGCCGTAGCTTCAGCGAGGCGAGCCCGCTTCACCGAATCAAGGCGAGAGTGAGGCGAGGCAAGTGCAGATAATACAAAAAGTATACTCTTATTCAATTGTTCGTGAAACAATTATTTTACCTATTAAAATTAGAGCCGATGGGCAGAATTGAACTGCCGTCGGTGGTTTACGAAACCACTGCTTTACCACTTAAGCTACATCGGCGTATTCATTCAACAAACGTCCTTTTTGAGCTCTCTTACTTATAACTCGGTTTTCCCGCCCATTTCCCTTATTAAGGGCGGCGAATGTAAAAGTTAATGAATCACAGTTTGGGCAAATCAAACG
>JAHJSK010000103.1 GCA_018830365.1 Patescibacteria group bacterium
ACTCAAAACTCAAATGTCAAAACGCAAAACCTAATGAATTAGCTTGTAGCTTGTAGCTTGTAGCTTGTAGGGAATAATATAGAATATGGAATTTTGGATTACAGATTTGACATTTGCGTTTTGCCTATAGCCTGACGGCTTAAAGCCCGAAGGCTCAGCCTTAAAGGGCTCGGCCGTATAAGGGTTTTGAGTTTTGAGTTTTGACATTTGAGATGTTTTCTTATGTTTCCAGCCCCATTAAAGCTACTCCTGCGGCAACAGCGAAAGATGGTCCTAAATTTTTTAATCTTGGTTCCAAAACAGAAGGAAAAGAAATGTTTTTAAATGGGTCAGCGAGAATAACTTCTTTTTTTAATTTTGCGGCCAGATATTCTTTAAGCCCGAAAAGTGTAGCCGTGCCGCCAGCCAAAATAACATTCTCCACTTTTCTGCCTTCTGTGTGGTAAAAATCTTCGCAAATCTTTTTAATTTCAAAAGCCAAAGAATTTATTTGCGGAAGAAGAATTTCATTGACATTTTTTTCTTTGGGATCTAGCCCATGCTTTATTTTTAATTTTTCCGCTGATTCCAAATCAATTTTCAAATTAGAACTTATGTCTTCAGTCATCCCGTTGCTAGAAATGTCAAAACTGCGGCTCTTTTTTAATGTTTTATTTTCCACAATACTCACGGTGGTGCTTTGCCATCCTACATCAACCAAGCAAACCGCTTTCTCCGCCAACGACTCCGGAATTGACGACCTAATTAAACCAAAAACCTCTGCTTCCATGCTCTTCATTTCAATCTGAGTTAAGTTTACCATTTTTTGGAAATTCCACAAAACTTTATTTGGGATAGCGACCAATAATATCTTAAGTTCTACTTCTGGAGGGATCTCTTTTTTTTCAATTATTTGCCAATCAAAGGTAACTTCTGACAAAGGAACAGGAATGTGATGGCGCGCCTCAAATTCAATGGCTTGCGGAACTTCTGTGCGCGTCATCGGAGGAAGATTAAAAGTGGTGGAAAAAGTAGAAAAATCAGGCAAAGAAAAAGCCGCTTTTCCGTGTTTAATTTTTATTTTTTCAAAAAGAGCGTTTAAAACCTCAGCCGCGTTTTCGCTTAAAAGAGTTAGATTTTCTTGATGAAACATTCTCAAGGGAGAATCTTTGACAGGAAAACTAAATTTAATATAATTTTCCAATTTTTTCTTTTTACCAAAACTGGAGAGTTCAATTATTTTTATTGAAAAAGCTCCAATATCTATTCCTAAACATGTTTTACAAAAAATTCTTGAAAAAAAATTCATAAAGATTTGCAATTTATGCGGGAAAATATTCCCGGCAATAATTATATCAAATTTTTTTAAATTTTCAAAATCAATTTCTTTTTAAATATTCTCGGATTTCTTCGGCCCTGCTATTTGTATCGCGGAAACAATCATAGAGACAATTTCTTCATAATCTTTTAGTTGCAATGGAACTTTCATTTTTTTAAACTTTTCCTGCATTTTATTTACAACAAGGCAATGTATTACTGTGGCATCAAATTCTGCGGGATTAAATTTTCTTTTAATAAACTCATTGGACTTGTTTTTTTGTTGATAAATTTTTTCCCTTTCTTTAAATTCTATTTCGTAAAATTCAATTATTGACTGAAGAAGCCAATCATCAATTAATTTTGCGTCTTTTGGAGAAAATTTTTCAATGTTTTTATCGCGTTGAATACGGTGCCGAACCTCGTGAGCCGCTATTAAAAATAAAAGTTGTTCATTCCAGCAGTATGGTTCTAGTGAAAGTTGCTTTTCTGATCTAAAAATCGGCACTTTTTTGTCTTTTTCTTCTTCAAGTTCATCAGCCAAACCTTTTGTGGTGATTCGATAGGTTCTTTTTGTTTCGTCTTTGTCTGGCACAATAAGTCCCGCGACACTTTCATAAGGGTCTTTATTTAATATGGAATTAAAACCTGCTATATTTTCTGGAAAAATTTTTCTATCCAAAAAACCTATTCGTTTCATTAAGTTCAATCCCGCCTTGATATCTTCTTTTTCTACCCCTCTTTCTTGTAATTCCTGCTAATTTTTTTTTAATTCTTTTAAATCAATTTCCTTAATGATTATTTTAGTTTAACAAAATGAAACCATTTGTAAATCCCTCACCTTTTTTGTCGCGGCAATATGATAATGTCCTAGTTGAGCAATTTAGAAATGTCCTACCTTAACAATTTTGTGTCATAATTTTCTTAGAGCAAAAGGTCGAAATAATTAAGCGAACGATTTAATCAACCTAAGAAAATATTAT
>JAHJSK010000017.1 GCA_018830365.1 Patescibacteria group bacterium
AAACACAATGCTTGATGATCAAATGAGTGAGATCCCGCTAATCGAGGTACTGTGGCGAGATGCAACAATGGGATGATTAATTTACCCTGTTAAATAGTTGCGAAGCAAATTTAACAGGGCAAGATTTTTGTTTTTCCCGAGGCAAGTGCCGAAAATACAAAGTATTTTCAAGCGAGGCGAGGGAAAAGCAAAAATTCACCCTGTTAAATAGTTGCGAAGCAAATTTAACAGGGCAAGATTTTTGTTTTTCCCGAGGCAAGTGCCGAAAATACAAAGTATTTTCAAGCGAGGCGAGCCAGCGAAGCGAGAAAAGTGAGCTCCGTAATAATAATGCCATGGCATTATTATTACCTATGGTAATAATGAATCGCCCAGCAACAAGCTAACGGAAATTTTTAATAAATTAATTCACAAAAAGTTGCGATAGATTCTTGAAAACAAGAATTAAAATTCTATCATGTCGGAAAATACAAAGTATTTTCAAGCAAAGCCCCGCTTAGCGGGGCAAAGCGAGGAAAAACAAAAATATATTCGTGATTTAAACTAAAAATCCTGTCGGTTAAACAGGCGATCGTAGTTTTAGCCGACAGAAAATTTCTTTTGTCATAAAAATCTACAGATTTTTAACCGTAGTTTTCCATGGGCTCCTTTGTCCTACAAAACTTTCAAATCAATTAAGAGCTTTTCAAAAATTTCACAAATTTTCTGGCCTTGTTTTTTATTTACCGGATAATCAGGATTTTGAATAATATTTTCACAAAATTTTTGCGCGCGAAAAACCTCGTCAGTGTTGTACAGCCGCGCGGCAAACATATTTTTTAGCCGCTCATCTAAACTATTTCCAGAATAGCCCATTTTTTTTATGGATTCATCTAAAAAAGCCAATGCTTCCAGTATATAAATTTTCCATTGCGTTTCCAATTCACTTTTTTCTAAATTGCTTTTGATTTTATTCCATTTTTTAATTATTTTGGATTTTGAAAATTCAGGAGAAAAAAAATTTTCAAAAAATTTTAAAAAATTCCATTCCAAATAATTACTTTTAGTAAGAAAATAAATAATGCTTAAAAAGAAAAAAATGGATATGAGGAAAAAAATGATTTGCAAAGGGAAAAGGCTCTCTTGTAAATGAGGAGACATTAAATAGTCAAGAACTTTTTTAATTTCCTGTCCCAGTTCGCCATATTCAGATGCTCCCGGATTGTATGGGGTTAAAGTAAAAAGTATAACCCCATATAATCTGCGCTTGCTCGGAAAAACAAAAACTTCATTTTTATTTTTCACTCGCTTCGCTTGATTATAGGGGGTTAAAGTAAAAAGTATAACCCCATATAATCTGCGCTTGCTCGGAAAAACAAAAACTTCATTTTTATTTTTCACTCGCTTCGCTTGATTATAGGTTTCTAATGGAGTTTGCATATATTTTTTTCCAAAAAACTCGCGAATTTTAAAATTTCCATTTCTTGAAAGGGTTTTCCAATAATTTGAAGTCCCACAGGCATTTCTTTTGCTTTTCCTATTGGCAAGGAAAGCGCGGGAATTCCAGCCAAACTAATAGGCACAGTAAAAATGTCAGCTAAATACATTTGCAAAGGATCTTTTGTTTTTTCTCCGAGTTTAAAAGGAATAGTCGGGGAAGTCGGAGCAAAAATAAAATCATTTTTTTCAAAAGCCCGATCAAAATCCTGTTTAATTAAAGTCCTTATTTTCTGCGCCTTTAAATAATATGCCTCATAATAACCAGCAGAAAGAGCGTAAGTACCTAACATAATTCTTCTTTTCACCTCTGCTCCAAATCCTTCTCCTCTATTTTTTAGGTAAACATCCAGCAAGGTTTTGCGTTTTTCGCTTTGCCTATAGCCTGACGGCTTAAAGCCCTTATTCGGCTGAGCCGACAGGCCATAAGCCGAAGGCTCAGCATTAAAGGGCTCGGCCGTATAAGGCGTTTTGAGTTCGGAATTCGCTTTTCCAAAGCGAATTCCGTCGTATCTCGCCAAATTAGCGCTCGCTTCTGAAACATTAATAATATAATAACATGCTAAAGCGTATTTCGTATTGGGCAAGCTAATTTCTTGTATTTTAATTCCCAAATTTTCGCATTCTTTAATTGCTTTTCTAATTATTTTTTCGCATTCAGGATCCATGCCTTCGGTAAAATATTCCCTTGGTATTCCAATTCGTAACTCCTTTATTCTTAATTCATAATTCTTAATTCCTAATTCATAATTCACACTCGTTGAGTCCATCTTGTCTTTTCCTTTAATAGTGTCAAACACGATTTCCGCATCTTCCGCTGTTTTAGTGATTGGTCCTATTTGATCAAGAGATGAAGCAAAAGCGATTAAACCGTACCGCGAAACCGCGCCATAAGTTGGCTTTAATCCTACTGCTCCGCAAAAACCAGCTGGCTGACGAATGGAACCGCCAGTGTCAGAACCTAAAGCATAAATGCATTCATCCGCGGCCACGGCTGCTGCTGAACCGCCAGATGTGCCTCCTGGAACCCGCGATAAATCATAGGGATTCTTAGTTGCAAAAAAAGCTGAATTTTCCGTTGACGAACCCATTCCAAATTCGTCCATATTTGTTTTCCCTAAAATTATTGCTCCATTGTCTTTTAATTTTTTTATCACCGTAGCGTCATAAGGAGCGATATAATTTTCCAAAATTTTTGAACCAGCCGTGCATTTTAAATCCTTAACTAAAATATTGTCTTTAACTACCATTGGAATACCAACTAAAAAAGGAATTTTTTCTCCTTGTTCTAAAATCATTTTATCAGCTTTTTTAGCTTGCTCTAAAGCTAAACCTTGGGACATGGATAAAAACGCAAAAATTTTTTGGTCTTGAATTTCAATCCGGGCTAAATAACTTTTGGTTAATTCTAAAGCGGAAAATTCTTTTTTAATCAATCCCTGATGCGCTTGTGTAATTGTTAAGTCGTTTAATTTCATTGTTGTTTTTTAGCTTCTTAGCTTCTTAGCTTCTTAGAAGTTAACTAATAAGCTACAAGCTAATAAGCTACAAGCTAAAAAGCTACAAGCTATTTGCATTTTTACTTTTCCTTTAAAAATATGGCGATGTCATATTTGTCGTTGGCTCCGGTTCCATCGCCTGCGTCTGGATAATCTTTGTTAGTGCAGCACGATGGTCTTTCTCCGACAGGACAAAATGACGACTCGCAGCTCGCGTACAAAATTGCGTACCAGCCATCAGTACATCCGCAAGGGTTTTGAACTTTAGAATAACGATAAACATTAGAGCGGCCATGAATAATGCTTCCCTTTGTTTCCACTAATTTAACATTTAAAAATCCTGTATCAAATAATGGTTTTATAAAATCATCTGTTTCACCCAACGCTTTATTTCCCACATCCCAATTATTATAATCATTATCCGTGCTTGTTGGAAAAGAGCCGTAAGATGTATAGTAAAGAAGTAATGCTTGGGAAATTTGCTGAACCTCTTGCATTCTTTTGCCATCTCTGGCTTTATCCATTGCTTGAAAAGAACTTGTTGCTATTATTCCCGCTAAAAGCCCGACAATTGCTATTACCAAAAGAAGCTCGCCCAAAGTGAACGCTCTTGAAAATAATTTTCTTTTTCCATTTTTAAAACCTTTTTTTGTTAAAATATTTAAAAAAAATTGGGAAATTTTTGTCATATCAGAAAATATTTGTTTTAAAAAATAATTAAGTTATTTGAGTAAACCCCTCACCTTTTTGTTTAAAAAAGGTGAGGGGTAAATTAATCATCCCATTGTTGCGTCTCGCCAGTGCAATTTTTCTCGGAGAGAAAAATTGCATATCTGGTCATTTTTGCTGTATTATTTTTTTAATTTTCTCAACGGTTTCAGGGTTAGACAAAGTGGACAAATCCCCGAGATCTTGCCCTGTTAAATTTGCCTTGCAATTATTTAATGGGGCTTCCGCAATAAAAAGTTTTTTCAAAATCCGACGCATTATTTTACCTGACCTTGTTTTGGGCAAGTCCTCAACCATATAAATTTCTTTTGGCAAAGCAATGGGACCGATTTCTTTTTTAATCTGTTCAATAATCTCCTGTTTAATTTCTAAACAAAACCCGATTTTGTGTATTTTTTTTGAAACAATAAAAATAATCGGGACTTCTCCTTTTATCGCGTCTGGAATTCCAATAACCGCGCACTCAGTAATTTCCGGATGTTTGGCAACAGCGTTTTCCAGTTCGCCAGTTGTTATTCTATGCCCAGCAACTTTTAACACATCGTCAACTCTGCCAACAATCCTGATTAACCCTTGCTTATCTTTAATGGCGCCATCGCTTGTAAAATATGCCTTATTACCATATTGACTCCAATAGGTTTCTTTGTATTTTTTAGGATTTTTATAAAGCCCTTGCAAAAGACCCGGGGCAAAAGGAGGCAAAATAACCAAATTTCCCTGCTCCCCTATTTTGCAAGATTTGCCTTGCTCATTTAAAATATCAAATTTTATTCCCGGAAAAGGCAATCCAACAAAAGCTGGCTTAAAGGGTCCGACTCCCGGCAAAGAGCTAATTAAAATACCCCCTGTTTCCGTCTGCCACCAAGTGTCAACAATCGGACACCGAGATTTGCCAACATTTTTAAAATACCACTGCCAAGCGTCCTCATCAATTGGTTCGCCAACTGTTCCTAAAACCCGCAATTTTTTAAATTTATATTTTTTAATAATCTTTTCTCCATATTTTTCAAACATTCTTATTGCTGTTGGCGCTGTATAAAAAATTGACACCCCGTATTTCTCAATAATTTGCGCCCATCTGTCTGGCTTTGGCCAATCTGGCGCTCCCTCAAAAAAAAGAAAACAAATGCCATTTAGCAAAGGACTATAGCAACCGTAGGTATGGCCAGTCACCCAGCCCAAATCAGCAGTGCACCAAAAAATATCATTTTGATGAAAATCAAATATCCATTTTCCTGTCCAATATGCCTGAACAGCATAGCCGCCGCAAGCATGCATTGTTTGTTTTGGCCTGCCAGTTGACCCACTTGTTGCAAGTAAAAACAATAAATCCCCTGCATCCATTATGGCTGGCTTGCAATAGTCATTTTCTTTTTTTAATAATTCATGCCACCATAAATCTCTTGTTTTTTTAAAAAAAATTTTATTACCAGCTCTTTTAATAACAACAACTTTTTTAACTTTTGTTTCTTTTGTCCCATGGTCCGCTGATTTTTTCAAATCAATTATTCTCCCTCTCCGATAATATCCGTCAGCAGTGATTAAAATTTTTGCTCCAGTGTCTTGAAGTCGTATTTTCAATGCTGCGGGAGAAAAAGCGGAAAAAATAACTGTGTGGACAGCTCCGATTCTGGCGCAAGCCAAGACGCTAATTATTGCTTCGGGAATCATTGGTAGATAAATTCCGACCCTATCCCCTTTTTTCACTCCCAATTTTTTGAGCGCGTTGGCAAATTTGCAAACCTGCTTGAAAAGTTCTTCATAAGTTAATTTTTTCGGTTCTTCATTTGTCGGCTCTGGCTCCCAAATAACAGCTGTTTTATTTTTTATTTTTTCCCATCCAAGCAAATTTTTTTCAAAAATATTCTCTGTGATATTTATTTTGCCGCCAGCAAACCACTGAAAATAGGGTCTATTCTCGCTTTCAGCGAGACGACCCGTCCCGAGTTTTACTCGGGAATAGGGCGGATTGTGGACAAACGATTTTTTCCATTTCTTAAACCAAAAAAGCTTGGCAGCTAATTTCTCCCAAAATTTCACAGGATTTTTTTCCGCTTCTTTGTAAATCTTTTTATCTTTCACCCAGGCCTTATTTTTAAATTCTTTTGAAGAAAAAAATAAATTATTTTGCGTCATATTTTTTATCTCATTATTTTGAGCGTAATTGCGGGAATTTCTTTTGTAAAAAAACTTTTTACCTTTTTCCAATTTGCGTCAAAATAAATTTTTGGTTCAGGATCGCGCTCCGCGTCTTCAAAATATACCATACTTTTTAGAATGTGATGGTAATTATGAGCAATAGATGGATATTGAATTTTGAACCGCTTTATAATATCTTCCAACGATTCTATATTTTTCGCGCACCAATAAAGGTCAAAAAAATCTCTTTTGCGACAGCGTTGTGAGATGGCGATAATTTTCATAACACTTATATCAATTTTATTGAGAATTTTAATTGAACCGCATTGAATAAAATTTTGTTTGGGAACAAAAAATGAATAGGCTCTAAAACTTACTTTGGATTTGAACAATTGTCCTTTGAATAATTGTCCACAGATTGTGTTTTTTTCCTCAACATCCGTGCTCCAATTTTTGTTATCAATGAAACACTTGATTAGTTTTTTTTCATCAAAACTACGCTCTTTTGTAAAGAAATCTAAGTCAAAAGATTTGCGATTGCCAGCTTGAAGCGCCAAAGCTGTTCCGCCTGCAAGATACCATTTTGATTTTTTCAGCCACTCTTGCTTTGATAAATAATCAAGAGCTTTTTTTGTTGTTCTTGGCAAAATTTCAAAATGAAAATTTAATTGTTTTTGAGAATCAATGTCCATAACTTTTTGGTGTCTTGTCGCAAACATCTTGATTTGGCGATAACTTTTTTTAATAATCTTTTGCTGTAAAAATCTAAAACCCACCTTGCTTCTTTATCATTTCCAAAATCAGCCACTCGTTCAATAATATATTGGGCGTTTTTTATTGGGTCTATTCTTTTCGGGTCAGTATCCCAAAATAACGCTTGTCTGAATTTCATATTTTATGATTTTATCAAAAATTATCGTGATTTGCAATTTGCAATTTGCTGCGCGAAATCTCGCTTAGTAAAACGAGTAAGCGAAAGGAGACCCGCTCTCCTCTTTCGTCTATTCAAAAACACGACGCTATCAATTACAGCGGCGTGTTGATTAAAACATCAAAAATCTATTATTAAATAAAACAAGTAAAACAAATTAAACTTCTTGAAGAGAAAATTTGGGAATTTTTTTGAAGTCGCGAATGTTGCGAGTAATCAAAGTTGAACCGGTAAAAATCGTGGTGGCAGCAATAATGCTATCGGGGGTTTTGAGCTTATATTTTCTACGAAGAAATCCAGCTATTTTAGCAAGATGAGAATCTAATGGAATAATGGAAAGAGTGGATAAAATATTTTCAATTTTTTCTATCTCTTTTACGGTCAATTTGGAAAATCCAAAAAGTTCAACCTCGCTGACGGAAGCAATATAAATAGGAGAGGGTTGATTAAGAATTTTATCTAAAAATATTACTACTTCGGAATCGTCTTTGAGATAATAAATTATAGCATTAGTATCAAGGGTATACATAAATTAAACAGAGGAAAAAATTTTCCATTCTTGACGCATTTTTTTCAATTCTTTTATCGGTTCTGGCTTGCGATTTTTCCACATTCCTTTAACTTTTTTCCAAATTAAAAAACGGCCCTTTTGCTCTAAAAGAGAATATAAATAATTAGGAATTTCCATTTTTTCAATCTTATTAGTTTTAATAGTGGCAATGGGCATAAATAATTGTAGTTAAAAATAAACCCCGAACATTTGAGGTGTATTGTCTGCACTTGCCTGCCTGCGGTAGGCAGGCTCGTGAAAACAAAAATCTTGCCCTGTTAAATTTGTAAAACAACTATTTAACAGGGTGAATTTTTGTTTTCCCTCGCTTCGTTTGATAATAGAAAGTTAAATTAACTATACTGATTTTAATTGTAATAATTTAAAAATTAATGTCAACAAGCCCCAAACATTTGTCGTAGCCATTTAGAAATGTCCTACCCCCAGCCATTTAGAAATGTCCTATTTTAATAATTTTGTGCCATAATTTCTCAGATTAAAAGGTCAAAATAATTAGGTGAATAATTTAATCAACCTAAAAAAATATTATGACTGGACTAATCGCTATGACTCAAAAAAAATTATCAAGATGTGGAGCAATTAAAGGTCGAAATTTAACAAAAAAATTAACAGGTAGGACATTTCTAAATGGCTCAACTAGGACATTATCATGTGGCTGCGACACTAGCCCCAAACATTTGAGTGGGGCTTATTTTCGAGCGAATGGGTAAGCGAATGAAAATGACAACACAAAATCCAAAAATTTATATTTTAAATTTTGAATTGCTTGCCCTGTTGGATTTGCTTTGCAATTATTCAATAGGGTACACTTTGCGTTTACTTCTTGCACATCGCGCCAATAACAGCGCCTTTGATTAACAAAACAACCAATCCCATAATTGTCATATAAGCAATCCACTCAACAGCCACATTCATCCACATATAAATCGCGAACATTCCCGGCAAAGCAGAAACCAGCCAAACCAAAAATCCGAACTTAACTCCTTTTTTCCAGCCAGAATAAGGAATTCCATCGTATAATTTCATAAAAACGCACACTAAAATCATAGACAAAATAAATTCGCCAACAAAATTAACAGCCATTGCTTTGACACTCGGCGCAACATCTAATCCATATTTCCAAGCGCTGATTGGCTCAATCGCATAAATCCATTTAAAAAGCCAACCGCAAGTTAAAAAACCAAACACTGTTCCGATAATAGTAATCACCAATGCAGGCAATAAAACATTAGGGCAATTACAATTTGAACAACAGCAATTTGTTTTTTCGCTTGTTTTTCCATTTGAGCAGCAATTTGTTTTTGGGGTTGAAACATTTTCTCCATTCATATTTTTTTAAAATTTTTAAACTACTTTTTTTCGACCTTTTTTATAATTTTTTTCCAACAAATTCGGCAAATTCAGCCAAGCGGCAAGCATAACCCCATTCATTGTCATACCACGCGACAACTTTAATCAAATTATCTTTCACCATTGTTAATTCCGCGTCAATAATGGCTGAAAAAGAATTGCCAATATAGTCAGAAGAAACTAAAGGCGTGCTTTCAATTCCTAAAATCCCTTTAAGCCCTTTTTCTTGCGAGGCATTTTTGAAAATCAAATTTACTTCTTCTGCTGTGGTTTGTTTTTCTACTTGGCAAATTAAATCCAAAACAGAAACCGTTGCAACCGGAACTCGCAAGCTTATTCCGTCTAATTTTCCCTTTAATTCTGGAATTACATTGCCAATAGCTTTTGCCGCGCCAGTAGTTGTTGGGATAATGTTTATGCCTGCTGTTCTTGCTCGTCTTAAATCTTTGTGCGCCAAATCTAAAATTCGCTGGTCATTGGTATAGCTGTGAACAGTAGTCATAAAACCCTTAATAATTTTAAAATTCTCGTGCAAAATTTTTGCAACAGGAGCCAAGCAATTAGTGGTACAGGAAGCCATATCGCAAATCTCGTCTTTTTCGAACTCAAATTTCTCTTCATTTACTCCTAAAACATAGGAAGGAATTTTTTCCGGATTTTTTGATGGAGCGGAAATTATTACTTTTTTCGCGCCAGCTTCAATGTGCTTTCTTGCCCCTTCATAATCAGTAAAAACGCCCGAGCATTCCAAAACAATGTCAATTCCCATTTCTTTCCAAGGCAAATTTGAAGGATCTGGCTCGGCAAAAACTTTAATCTCTTTTTTGTCAATCAAAATAGCATTTCCCGTAAAATCGCAGGATTTTTCAAAAATTCCATAAGTGGAATCGTATTTTAATAAATGAGCCAGTGTTTTTGGATTGGTTAAATCGTTGATAGCGACAAGAGCCAAATCAGGATGATTTTTTAAAATCCTCCGACACGCAGCCCGGCCAATTCTCCCAAAACCATTAATAGCGATTTTTGTCATATCTATAATAATTATAACAAATTTTCTAACTCTTCAATACTGATTTCTGCATCTTTGATAATACTCTTCAATACTTTGGGGTGAAGAATTTTGCCGGAATGATAAGGCACGGTTACCCGTTTGCCATCGGAATTTTTATAAATTTTATGACTACCGCTCTGACGACTAAAAACAAAATTGACTTTCTCCAGTACGGCGATAATTTCTTTAGCGTGCAATCGAGGCAGTTTAAAAAACATAAATTAAACCCCCACTTCCACAGTTGATAAACTCACCGACTTTATTTCCGACAATTCTTCTTTGTCAGTAATTTTGTCTTCCAAATAAAGTTTGATGGCATCTTTAATATTTTCTACCGCCTCTTCGTAGGTATCGCCTTGACTATAACAACCCTGCAATTCCGGACAAAAAACAAAATAGCCATCTCTATCCTTTTCAACAACGATTGAAAAATGATAAGTTTTCATAATGTTAACTATGATAGCAAAACAAAATTAGAAATCAAATCCAAAAAAGAGTTCGATAAGGGTCTAACTAAAAAATAAGCGTCTTATTCTCCCAAAAACCATTGATTGCAATTTTTGTGGACATAATAAAAATTTTCAATTTACCCGCCTAAATTTTTTCAACCCTCAAAGATTTTAAAAAGAACTTAGCTGGGTAAAAAATTTTGGTGGGTAAATCAATTTCCCTGGACGCCTCCGAGCGGACTCCCCGTAGGGTTGCTTTTCAATGAAT
>JAHJSK010000018.1 GCA_018830365.1 Patescibacteria group bacterium
ATAAATTTTGACTTCAAGGGATTAGATTATTGTCAATACCTTGCAGCCATTTTTGAGAACCGCAACTGTGTGTTCAAAATGAGCTGATAGAGAATTGTCGGCTGTTTGGTAAGCATAGCCATCCTGCGCTTTTTTTGTTTTTCCACTTCCCATTGCCACCATTGGCTCAAAGCAAAAAACCATGCCTTCAACAAATTTAGGGCCTGTTTTTCTTTTTCCATAATTTGGAACCTCGGGATCTTCGTGAAGTTCTTTGCCAATGCCATGACCGCACCAATCGCGAATAATGCTAAACCCCTGCGATTCAATATGCCTTTGAATAGCGTTAGCCGTATCGCCAAAAAAATTGCCTGGTCTAACTTTTTTAAGCGCTCTTTTTAAGGCCTTTTTAGTTGTCCGAATTAATCTTTGAGCTTCCGGACTAATTTCGCCAACAGGAATAGTAATTGCCATATCAGTGTGAAATCCTTTCCAGCAGAGCCCTAAATCCAAAGAGAGAATGTCTCCTTGTTTGAGTTGCCTATCGGAAGGTATGGCATGAATAATTTGTTCATTAATGGAAGTACAAAGGCAAGTGGGAAATGGCTCCGCGCTTTCTCCTCCGGATTCTTTATATCCCCTATACCCTTTAAAAGAACTTTTTGCTCCTGCTTGCAAAATAAGATTTTCCGCTATTTTTTCCAAGTCATTAGTGGTAATTCCCGGCTTAACCGCTTGTTCCAATTTTTTCATAATCTTTGCCAAGATTTTACCGCCCTCTGCCATAATAGCGATTTCTTGAGGAGTTTTAATTTGAATCATACATTGTCAGTTGAAAGATTAAAGATTAAAGTTGTCAGTTGTCAGTTGAAAGTTGTCAGTTGAAAGATTAAAGTCGTCAGTTATCAAATGTTAAATTTGCTTTTTAAGTTTTTCCAGAATATCCTGAAAAACATTGGCTGGAGAATTTTCGCCATTTATTTTTTCCACTTTTAGTCCTTGCTCTTTAAAATATCTAATCAAGGGCAAAGTTCTTTTCTTATACTCTTTTATTCTTATTTTAATTGTTTCAGGGTCGTCTAATCCTTTTCTTTTTATCAATCGCGAGCCGTCTAAAGGGCAATATTGTAAATTTTTTGTTTCCTCGGAATATAAAATAGAATGACGGCTTAAAGAGCAAATTTTTCTATGAGAATTTCTAAAAAGAGTTGTTTGCGGGCTTACTTCAAGAAAAATTATTTTAATGTTTTCTTTTCCGTATAAATTTTTTAAAACAGGAATAAGCTCTTTTGCTTCAACCAAACTTCTCGGGGATCCTTCTATTAAAAAATTTTCTGCCAATTCTGCTAATTTTTTTACTTTATTTTCCAGCCAAAAAGCCACCAGCGCCGAACTGCACAAGAGGCCTGTTTTCCAAAGCTCTTTTTCTTTATGTAAAAAATATTTTTCTCCCTTGACAATCACAAAGTCCTTTTTTCCCGCTCTTACTATGTTTTCTTCAATAATTTTACTGGTCTCTATGTGGCACAAATTTAATTTTTCTGACAAAAGTAACGCTTGAGCCCCTTTACCTGCCCCTGGCGGACCAAAAAGAATTATTACTAACTTTTTTTTCATAAATTTTTATCAAACAAAACTCCGCTGAGTAAGGCGAAGTAAACAAAGGGAACAAGGAATAAAAAATAAAAAAAATCCAAATCCTAATTCATAATTCCTGATTCTTAATTCGCAGGAATTAAAATTTCTCGTATTCCCGCATTTCCATTTGAGCTTTAACTTGCCTCCAGAGATCCAAAACAACGCTTACCACAATTAAAAGCGCGGTGCCGCCGATCAAAAAACTAAAAGTAGTAACGCCAGTTATTCCTTGAATAATAGAAGGCATTACTGCCACTGTTCCCAAAAATATAGCTCCGATGCAAAGAACCCGATAAAGAATTTTGTGCAAAAATTCAGCTGTGGAGCGACCGGGTCGCACGCCAGGCACAAAACCGCCCATTTTTTGAAGATTATTGGAAATTGCTTTTGGATCAAAAGTAACCATAGTATAAAAAAAAGTAAAAACAAAAACTAAAATAAAAAATAAACTTCCGTGAACCCATGGATTTTGTAAAAATTGCGTTAGGGACTTGGCAAAATTTGTAAAAAAAGAATCTGCGCCGCTTGCTAAAAAATTAGCCACCATGCTGGGAAAAAGCAAAATTGAAAGAGCGAAGATTATAGGAATAACTCCAGCTGGATTAACATTGATTGGCAAATAGGTTGAGACCCCGCCATACATTTTATTTCCCCTAACTCTTTTAGCGTAAGAAACCGGGATATTTCTTCTCGCTTCTGTAATATAAACAATGGCAAAAATTATTAAAAGAGCCATTAAGAAAAAGAAAACATAAGAAGGCAAATGAGAAAAATCCCAACCCAAGGCAAACTGACGAATGTCCGCGGGAACTTGAGCAACAATACCGGCAAATATCAAAAGAGAAACGCCATTGCCGATTCCTTTTTCCGAAATTAACTCTCCGAGCCACATTAAAAACAAAGAGCCAGCTGTGATGGTAACAATAGCGTTAAAAAGCTCAAAAAAAGAAAAGTGCGAGATGGCTCCTTGCCGCTGAAGCAAAATCAACATTCCATAAGATTGAATACAAGCCAAAGGAACTGTTGAAATTCTAGCGTATTGATTGAATCTTTTTTTCCCCGCTTCTCCTTCTTCTTTGTATATTTTCTCAAGTTGAGGAAATATCATTGTTAAAAGCTGCATTATAATAGTGGCAGTAATGTAGGGGCCCAATCCTAACATAATAATAGAAAGATTGCTTAAAGCTCCTCCGACAAAAAGATTTAAAAGACCAAAAAATTGATTTTCAGCAAAAAATCTTTTCAAGTTTTCCATATCAATTCCAGCAATAGGGATATTGGCGATTAATCGAAAAATAGCGAAAATAAATAAAACAAAAAGAATTTTATTCCTCAATTGTTTATCCTTAAAAATAAAAATGAGTTTACTAAACCACATATTCGCTATCGCTCAAATGAAAATTTAAAATTTAAAATTTAAAATTTAGGAACTTGCCTTCGGCAAATGAATTTTTAAATTAATTTTGCCGCCCGCTTTTTCAACCTTATCTTTTGCTGTCATTGAAATTTTACAACCTTCAATAATTAAATTTTTTGTTATTTCTCCTTTGCCTAAAATTTTTATTTCTGGCATTTTCCCTTTTATTTTATGAATTATTTTTTTAGCAACCAAAATTTCAGGAGTAATTTTTTCTCCCTTCTCAAATTGTTTTTCCAAAATCGAAAGATTAACCTCTGCTCTTAATTTCTCTCTTGGAGAATAGCGGTAACCTCTTAATTTTGGGTATCTTTTAATAAGCCCGCGAATAATTGGCTGCATTTTTCTTCCTGCTCTTGATTTTTGACCTTTTATTCCTTTGCCGCAATATCGTCCCCTTTTCCCGCCTCTTCCGATTCTTTTTTCCTTTTTTGGCTTATGAATTGGTTTTAATTGATGTGTTTGCATGTGTAAGTTGAAAGATTAAAGTTTAAAGATTAAAGTTGTTAATTTTCTTGCTTTAATGCTTTAATGCTTTAATGCTTTAATTTTTTCAAAGCTAAAATTGTTGCTCTAGCATTATTTAATTTATTTCTTGTCCTGCCTAAAATTTTTGAAGAAATATCTTTTATTCCAGCCAAATGACAAATAACCCTAATTACGCTTCCGGCCACCAATCCCCTGCCTTTCATTTGAGGTCTTAATAAAATTCGCGCAGCGCCAAATTTTGCCGTAACATCGCAAGGAATAGTGTCTCCCTTAAAGGGAACATTGATAAGATTTTTTTTAGCCGCTTTAGTAGCTTTTTCCACGGCCTGACTTACATCTTTACCCTTGGAAACACCAACCCCGACTTTCCCGAGTTTGTTGCCCACAATAACCACTGCCCGAAATCTTAACTGCTTTCCAGCAGTTGTTACGCGGGTTACTCTAGCCACTTCCAAAAGCTTAGATTCAAATTCTTGTTTTGGTTTTTCTCTTAATTGTTCATTATCATTTCTCATAATTGTATTTTTAAATTTAATACCATGTATTTCAAAATATTATTTATTTTCAAGCGGAGCGAGGGAAAACAAAAACAAAGTTTTTGCTTTTCCGACCCGCGCTACGCCAAAGCTTCGGCGAGGCGAGCCCACTTCGCCATAGCTTCAGCGAGGCGAGACAAACGCAGATAAATACAGGGTTAATGCCTTTTATTTTTCCAAATCTGCAAATTTTAAAGCCAATTGAACGCGTAGCCAGGCTTTAGCAAATCTCATAATGGCTTTATCTGATTTTCCTTTTTCTAATTCTTTATTTGCCTTTTCCATTTCTTTTTCTGCTTTTTCTATTTGTTTTTCAACAATCTTCTGAAATTTTGGATTTTGAATTGAAATATTTTTGGCATCACGAATAGAAACCTTAGCTAATAAAGTATCAGCTTTTACTAATTTTTCAAGGACTTGAATAAAAACGGTTTCTTTGAGCATTAGCTTTGTGGCTATATGCTCTTCGTAAAAAACTCTTATTCCAAATTTTGGTTCAAAGCATTTCCCTTTAAATATATCTTGCATTCTCGGCTCCATTTGGTCGGATTCGAATTCAAGCAATCCCTCTAAATTTATTTTGTCGGAATCGAATTTTAATATTGTAGGGTCAAGGAAGTCTTTTTTAAAAAATACTAAATGCGAAGCATCAATCCATAAATTGTTATTTAAACTATTTTGAATATGTTTGATGATTTGATCAATCTTTCTATCAATTTTCTTGTCGCCAGCTTTAGCTTTTTCTAATTCTAAAATAGCATTTTGTTTCAACCATTTGGCGCTTTTTAAAATAAAATTCGTCTGACCTCGCGAGAGCTGATAATAATCATTGCCGCTAAAAATCACCTCTATCAGATAATTCTCTGTTATTTCTTTTGGAATTAAATCTACTTGCCAACTTGAACTTACTACCCCTGCTTCACCAATTTGAGCTATTCCCAATCCCCTACCATCTATTTTAAACTCAACATCTGCTTTTTGCAATAAATTTTGGCCGTCGCTATCTTTAATTCCCGCTTCTAAAATGATTTTATCAAAAGTAAAACCATCTTTTTCTGAAACACTAATAACAGTATCTTCTTTTAAAATTTCAAAATCCTTAATATCAGCAGAGGGTAGATAATCTACATCGCCGACAAAATTTACTTCAACTAAATAATATTTGCCAGGAATTTGACTTAGAACCAGCGAAGCGCTGGCAATGCCATTTGTATCGGTCGTGGCTGGAGCTGATTGCTCGCCAATTTTAAAAACAATGTCTTTATTGGCAATAGGACTTCCATTTGCATCTGTTAAAGTTGCGCTCAAATTAACTAAATCAGAATATTGGATAGACAAGCCGCCATTATATGAAAGATTAGTGGCTATTCTTTCTTTTGCCTGAAAACTATATGGCTCAACTGGAATTTGGCTGATAGGGACATCCTGCGCTAAAATTATTGGAGTATAGCCAAAATTATCTTCAAGCACAGAAACATCAAGAGAATATGTACTGTCTGGCGCGGCACTCGGTTCCGGAATAACTCTTATCTGATAATCACCTTGTTTGCGCTCGTCAACTTCAATTATATCCTCTGAATCGCCATCGTCATCAATGTTTTCTTCAAAATAATTTGCTCCGGTGATTTCGTTTGTTGATTTGTTAATCAACAAACCGTCAGGATCAATAACTTCTAAATCAATTGGCGAATGAGCGGTTATTCTCATATCATTGCCCAACATTTTTGAGTAATCAATCCTGCCATCTGGATAAAATTGAACAAGTCGGGCTAATGGGCCATCAACATTTGCAGCGGTTTCAATAATTTGCAATGTATCGTTAAAAAAAGAATCGGCCCTGTTTTTGTGAGTATGCCCGGCAAATAACGCGTAAATTTTCTCCCTATAAAACGCCAATGATTTATCAATAGTTTTTAATTCTTCATCTGAAAACCCTACATTGTAAAACTTGAAATCATAAAATTCCTGCCAATAATGTTTTCTAAAAGGATGATGGGCGAACAAAATTATATTCTCATGGTTTTCAGGATGCGCAATAAGATATTGCTGCATATGATTTAAAAACCATTGCCATGTCCCATCAGAAAAATTATGTAAATTGCCTTCAGCTGCAGCTCCTTTTGCCGGCCAATGTTCAATCTCCCTATGATTAAAATCAAGCCCTATAAAATGATAACCATTATAATCAAAAGCGAAATTTTGAAAATAGACATTATGATTTGGGTCGGTTTCCGGATTCCAAACTGGGGCATCTTCTTTGATCCAATTTTGGAGAACATCCTTTAGTTTTTCGTATTGCGCCCCAAATAAATCATAAAAGTATTTATCTGTGCCATTTCCATTCGACACCTCGGGAGCCATTTCTCCTTCGCGGTTTATTGGGTTTGGGTTCATACCATAATATGGCCAAATATCGTGATTGCCAATGAGAGGAATCCAAGGGATATTTAGTTCATTTAAGATTTCTTTCGCTTTATTTAATTCAGATAATTCCGCGCTGTCAGTAAAATCACCAGTCACAACAGCAAATTTTAAATTATATTTTTGTATATTAGAATTTATTATCTTTATTGTATTTTTTAAATTTTTGACCGAGGATATATTATATCCAGATACACCGTCATTCCATGTTGGATTTCCATAATCCAGTGCTGGCTGTCCCACATGCAAATCGCTAATTATCGCAAAAGACCAATTCTGGGGTGGAGGCGAAGTGATTTCAAATTTTTTTTCTTCCGGAATTTGACTGATCCACGGCCAGCCGCAGCCGGGTCCCGCATGTATTAAAACCTCAAACATATATAGCCCCGGGCCAACAACATTGCCATTTTGGTCTCTGCCCTGCCAAAAAACATTTTTTAAACCAGTTGTTTCCATTGATCCGCTATAAATATCTGTCTGACGACTGTAATCAACAAAATCATAAGGCGGATCATTTGGATATTCGGGATCAATGTAATCAAGGATGTATGGATAGGCCTTGATACAGACATAGCCGTCGCGCTCCTGATTATATGATATTGCTGTGTCTGAAATAGAAAGATCCCTGATATATGAATCAATCATAATCATGGCGTTTGCCTGTTGCGCGATGTCCTGCGGAAGAACAAAACCCGCTGATAAAACAAATACGAAAATAACCAAAACTGCTTTTTTGTAAAATGTGTGTTTCATATTTTTATCTTTTTTCAAAACTACTGTCAAAGAAGTCAGTTCGAAAATTTTTTATGTTGTCCGTGCAAAAATAGAAAGCTCAAGCCAAAGTCCTAATATTATTGCTAATATTAAAGCAACCAAAGATAATACAATGCCGAACAGCCCTATTTTTTTTGATAACCGTAATTCTTTAATTCCAAATATCAATCCCAAAATGGCTATTATGATTGTGCCAAGATAATAAAAAAACACTACATCAGCCCATGATTCTCCTGGGATTGCATAGGATATGCTTTCTGGAATGAAAAACATGAAGAAAATCCAGGCAAAAATAGCCAATGCAATACTGACAATTCCCATAATCCAAGAGGTAAATTTATTTTTAATGCTCTGATCGCTAGATAAATTAGTATTCATAGATGGTAAACTTAAAAATATTTTTTAGAAAATTATTTTTACAACTTTGCCTGTTGTACAATGCCCTGAGGAAAAATAAAACCCGCTGAAAAAGCAAATATAAAAATAACCAAAAATGCTACTTTTTTGTAATTTTTATAAAATGTATGTTTCATTTTTTATTGTGTTCATAATTTTGGATTATTTTTTAGTCGACCTATTTAATTTGTGACATTTTCTCAAATTCATAAATTTTATAGATTACGGAACTTAACTTATGTAGTGCATGCAAAAATAGTAAGCCCTGCGCCAAATCCTAAAAGTATTGATAGGGCTATCCCGAGTATATTTAATAATATTCCCGTAATTCCAATTTTGTTCCCACTATACTTAAAGTCCTTTATTCCCCTTATTAAACCCCAAATTCCAATAATTGCTATGCCAAAAAAATATAAGAGAACCCACTCAAGCCAAGATTTATTTGCATTACAATGAATAAATCTCGCAAAAATTCGAAAAGAACCAATGGCTAATATTATGCTAATAATTCCAAAAAGCCAAGATCTATTTTTATAAGTTTTTGTTCTTTTTTCCATGATTTTATTTAAAACCACTGTTAGTGAAATCACTCCGGAAATTTTTAAGTTGTCATTAAAATAATAGATAGTTCCACGCAAAATCCAGAAAAAATAGCTAACAAAATAATGATAATGGGTATTACAATTCCTAAAATACCCAATAAACGGCCTCCAGTTTTTCTTCGCTTTATACCAATAACAAGCCCCATAATACCCAAAATTATTGCTATCAAAAAATAAAAAAACATCACATTGAACCATGTTTTGCTAAGCAATGAAAAAAGTTCTCCTGGGATGGCTCGATAAACAAAAAATATATACGCAAAAATGGATAAAGCAAGAGAAATGCCGTTTAATATCCAAGGATAAATATTTTTACTTGATTTAATTTCATTCATAAATTTATAAAATTTATAATTTATTTTTTTTTGTTCTTACCCACACATTTAAAAAGTTTGCGGTCTACACAATACGAGGCTTTGAATATTATTTTTGCGTTGATTAAAAATTAGAAGCTGAAAATTTTTTATGTTGTCCCTGCAAAAATGGAAAGCTCAAGCCAAAGACCTAATATTATTGTTAACAATAAAGCAACTAAAGACAATATAATACTAAACAACCCTATTTTTTTGATGATTTTAATTCTTTTATTCCCATTATCAATCCTATAATGGCTATAATGATCGCGCCAAGATAATAAACCCCAGACATTCGGGTGGGGTATTAAACCACTTCCGAATGATTTATTATCAAGCGAGCGAGATCCCTCTTGGCGGAACAAACGAACGCAGATAATATAGGATTAATATCCTCTATTTTTAATTAAAATTTTAAACCTCCTTTTCTTGCGCCTTCCGCAACTGCTTTTACTCTGCCATGATATTTATATCCTCCTCTATCAAATGCTATTTTTTCAATTTTTTTCTGCAACGCTTTTTCAGCAAGCAATTTGCCGACTTCATATGCTTTTGCTATTTTCCCTGAAAACTGCTTTTTTTCTTTTTGAGCTTGAGCTTCTTGAGCTTCTTGCGTTTCTGTTTTTTCTATTTTTAAATCCTTATTTTTTATTTTTAGATCGCTCGCGCTTGCCAAAATTTTTCCTTTTTCATCGTCAATCAATTGGCCATAAATATGCTTGTTAGATCTAAAAACACAAAGCCGCGGCTTTTCAATAGTGCCTAAAATCTTCGCTCTGACTCGCTTATGACGCCTATATCGTTTTTCTTGTTTAAATAACATAAATTTAAAAAGCTCAAATCGCAAATCGCAAAACTTAAAACTTATCTTAAAACTTAAAACTTTTAATTACTCTTATTGTTTTTTTAAAGTTTATAGATTATGAATTAGTTTTAACATTTTCGTTTTGGTTTTGAGTTTTGACATTTGAGTTTTGAGATATTTTTTCCTCGCTTCACTTACCCTGTGCTTGCCACTTTTTTCCCTGCTTTTTTCCTCACAAACTCTCCAAGGTATCTGATTCCTTTGCCCTTATAAGGTTCTGGCGGTCTGATTTTTCTTATTTTTGCCGCAAACTCTCC
>JAHJSK010000104.1 GCA_018830365.1 Patescibacteria group bacterium
AGTCAACCACCACCGACCTTGTCGGTGGCTTGGGGTAAAGACAGGAACTGAAACGACAATGTCGTTTCAGTTCCTCCACAATCTCAATTGTTCCTCTTTTTTCTGATCATCTTCTTGTTCCCTCACATATTTTTTAATCCGTTCCTCATTTACTCCTGCTGTGCTAACAAAGTATCCTCTCGCCCATATATGCATGCCCCAGTATCTTTTCGCCAAATCAGGAAACTCCTTCCTCAACAGCTCAGCACTTTTGCCCTTTAGTATCTTCATTACAAACGAAGGAGAATGTTTTGGAGGAACAGACAAAACCAAATGCACATGGTCGCTACAAACTCCTCCTTCTAGTATTTCTGTATCTATCCATTCACATAATTCTTGCAATATTTTCTTCAACCTCTCTTTTATTTTCGGCATCAGCACAGCATACCTATATTTCGGCACCCATACAAAATGATATATACATTTATATACAGCATGTGAACTTGTTCTATATTCTTCCATTCCATTATTATATCTCTTGCTTATCTATAACGTCAACAATGTTGACGCTAACAAGGTGTGGGACCTTTGCCCCCACACCCCACCAACCGACAAAGTCGGTGGTTTTGTTAGAAAATAAATGATATAGAGTTAATACCCTATATTTTAATCAGGAATTTTCAAAAAGCAAATGATCGCCCCCCCCTATCTTTGCGTCATATTCATAATTGATTTTTAATTTTTTTGTTATAGGATGTAATTAAGCGTAAAATGTAAGCTGTAAGCTGTTTGTTGTTTTAATTCTATAAAAAATATGAACACCATTACTATTCCAAAAGAATTGGCAGGAACAGGAGATTTAATAATTGTTCCTCAAAAAGAATATGAGGAGCTTTTGAAATTGCGGACAAAGAAAGTTTCAGAAGTAGAGTTAACTGTTTCTCAAAAAAGAATTTTAAAAAAAGCCAAAGAAGAGTTTGAAAAAGGAGAATGTCTAAATTGGGAAAAAGTCAGATATACAATTTTTTTCGGAGAGAAAAATTGTATATCTGGAGCGATTCGTTGACTGGCAAATCACTTCGCTCACTTCACGCAATTACTTGGCCCCGTCGTCTAGCCTGGTCCAGGACACAGGGTTTTCATCCCTGTAACAGGGGTTCAAATCCCCTCAGGGCCGCCCCCAATAAAATAAATCCCCACGCCTTCCTACGGGGCATTAAACTCCGCAGAAAGGATTTCCCCCATTCGTTCTTGCAGTAATAAGCTACAGGGTATTCTGAGAAGGTGTGGGGATAAAGGACATTGAATTTCACAGGGGCGAGGGCATTGTCGCGAGAATTAATATCCTTTATAATCAAAATACCATATGTTAATAATAGAAATTTTGGTTTATTTTAGCATTTTTTTAGGACTTTATTTTGCCCTTTTTGTTTTTAATCTTTTTCTTGAAAATCAAAAAGGTGTTTACAAAAAGCCAAAAATAAAAAATTTTCCCACAGTCGCTTTAATTGTTCCTTGTTATAATGAAGCGGAAAATATTGAAAAAACTCTTAATTCTTTGTTAAACTTGGACTATCCCAAAGAGAAATTAGAAATTATTGTTATTGACGACGGAAGTACTGACGACACTTTTTTAAAAGCTCAAATTTTTGAGAAAAAAGACAAAAGAATAAAAGTTTTTACGAAAAAAAATGGAGGCAAATATACGGCGCTTAATCTTGGTTTAAAAAAGACCAACGCTCCTTTTATTGGCTCAATGGACGCTGATTCTCATTTAGATCCTCAAGCATTAAAAAAAGTAATGAAATTTTTTGAAAATCCTGAAATAAAAGCAGTGAGCGGAACAGTTAAGGTTAGAGAGGTAAAAAATATTATAGAAGGAATTCAGTATTTAGAATATCTAATATCTGCTTACTGGAAAAAATTTTTTTCTATGATAGGCGGGCTTCAGGTTGCTTCTGGGGCATTTTCTGTTTTCAGAAAAGAAGTTTTTAAAATCTTGGGCCACTATCAGGATCCTTATAATTGTCTGGCCGAAGATTTAGAAATTACCTTTAGATTGCAGCAAAAAAATTTCAAAATTGCCCAAGCTCTTGACGCTTTTGTTTATACTCGGGCTCCTTCCAATTTTAAATCTCTTTTTCGCCAAAGGTCTTTAAGGTGGTATAAGGGATTTTTGTTAACCCTTAAAGATTATCTTGGGTTGCTAAACATAAAAAAACACGGCAATCTTTCTTTTTTGCTTTACGCTACTCTTGTGGGAGTTTTTGCTTCGTTAATTTTAAGCAGTTATACTTTATGGAGAGCGATAAATTTTTGTTGGGAAAGAGTCAATCAACTTTTTTTAACTGGTTTTGATTTTCCCTATTTCTTTTCTCTTTTTTGGGACAAAAATTTTTTTAATTTTAAAATTACACCCCTTTTTATTTTAGGGAATATTTGTTTAATCTTTTTTTTAATTCAATTAAGCATTGCCAAAAAATTGTGCTTTGATAAAAAACCTTTGAAAGTCGCTATTTTTTCTTTTATTTTTTTATATGGATACCTTAATGTTCTTTGGTGGGGGACAGCAATTATTTCCATCCTTAAAGAAAAAATAACTAAATTCTATGTCTGAAAAAAAACTAAATTGGAAAAAACATTTTTTAATATTTCTTTTAACTTCAATGATTTTTGGCAGCGGTTTTCTTTTAAGCAATTTTTTGCTTGAAAAAAAGATTGTTCAATTAACCAATCTTCAACAAGATTTAATAATAGACATTCTTTCCTTGGAAACGCAATTTTCGTTACTAACTCAAACTCCTTGCGGAAATTTAAACGAACCCGATTTTACCGAACAACTTCGTAAAATTGCCCAAGAATTATCCTTGATTGGCAACCGATTAGGCGAAAAAAATCTTGATTTTTTAAGGTTTAAAAAATATTATTCTATTTTAGAAATAAAAAATTGGCTACTTTTGGAGAAAGCTGCCAAGGATTGTAAGATAGACCTTGTTTCAATAATTTATTTTTATTCTGACGAAAAAGAGTGTCCAAAGTGTCAAGACCAGCAATTTGTTTTAAATTATATTGGCGAAAAATATCCTTTTTTGAGAATTTACTCTTTTGATTATAATTTGGAACTTTCCGCGCTAAGAAGTTTAAAATCAATTTATTCTTTAACAAAAGAATTGCCAATCATTATTATTAACAACAAAACTTATTATGGATTTTTAAATAAAAAAGAACTGGAAGAAATTTTAAACAAATATGCGGCAGCAAATTCAAACAAAGAAACAACTACTTCAACTGACGAACAAAGAAACACAAAATAGAAACCTATGGGCTTCCAGCCATGATTTATTGCAGACATTCAATCTCGTTGAAAGCGGGATTGTTTATTTTGTTCTCGCCAGATTAAAAGCTTTAATGTTTGCGTCCTGATATTTTTTCGGGATTATTTTTTTGATTGCCATTAAAGCGGACTTTGATTTTAAAGGAATTAAATTTTTATAAACAGCAATACCCAAGAGATAAATGCCTGAAAATATTTCTCCTCCTAATTTTTCTTGGCAAATTTGAGAAGCGTCAATTAAATATAATTTTTCATTTTTAATAATTTTTTCTAATTGCTTTAAAATTTTGATTTCTGTCAAAGAATTTTCAAAAGCAATATATTTTTTGTCTATCAAAAAAATTGTTTCCGGATTCGCAAAATTTATTGCTCTTGCTGCTTCTAAAATTTCTAAGGATAAAATTAAATCAGCTTCTGCTGGTTTTATCAATGGAGAAAAAACTTCTTTACCAAATCTTA
>JAHJSK010000105.1 GCA_018830365.1 Patescibacteria group bacterium
AGGGCGACAAATCCCATCGCCCGCGTCATAAGTTATAGCATTGGTCCGTGGGCTTCAGTCTCCGTGGGTTTCATCCTACGGATGATCACCCGCAGGGCGACAAATCCCATCGCCCGCGTATTCCAAATAAATGCAAAACGTAAAAACAACCCTACGGGGAGTCCGCCCAAAAGCGTCCTGCAAAATGTAACCTGCCCGCATCGCTACGCGAGCAAGCTCACTTGCGAAGCGTTGCAGGCGGGAATGACAATGTAAAATCCAAAATTATATTTTAAATTTTGAATTATAGTTTTGAGATTTGAGCTTTGAGATATTGATTGTTTGAAAATTTTATAGTAGCGCTTGAAAATCAATTTTATAAAAAACCTTTCAAAGGCATTTAAAAATTATGAATAACACAGGATCAATATCCTCTATAATTGTTGAAATTAGAGCAGGAACAGGCGGCGAAGAGGCCGCGCTTTTTGCCAAGCAGCTTTTTAGAATGTACTCAAGGTACGCTCTCAAAAAAAATTGGCTTTGCCAAATTTTAGATAGCAATGAAACAGGATTAAACGGGTTCAAACAGGTTGTTTTTAAAATAAAAGGAGAAAATGTTTATGCTGAAATGAAACAGGAAGGAGGAGTGCACAGGGTTCAGCGAATACCTAAAACAGAAAAATCCAGCAGAATACACACTTCCACTATTTCAGTCGCTGTCCTGCCAATGCCAGAATCGTTTCAAACCAATCTTAATCCATCTGATATTAAAATGGATGTTTTTAAATCCTCGGGTCCGGGTGGACAAAATGTCAACAAAAGAGAGTCCGCGATTCGCATCACTCATTTGCCAACTGGCATAGTCGTCTCCTCTCAAACAGCCAGAAATCTTGAAGAAAATAAAAAAACAGCTTTAAGTATTTTACAGGCGAAACTTTTAGAAAAAGAAAAAATACAAAGAGAAAATCAAATAAGCGCGGAAAGAAGAACGCAAATCGGTTCCGCTGACAGATCGGAAAAAATAAGAACTTATAATTTTCCCCAAGACAGAATCACGGACCACAGAATAAAAAAATCCTGGGGCAATATTGAAAAAATTCTTGACGGTAATTTAGAAGTTATTATTAACAAATTTCATCTGGAAAACTAACAACTAACAGGAATAAAAAATAAGGAATAAAGAATGGAGAATAATGCTTTTTGACTAATTCATAATTCATAATTTATGATTTTTAATTCCTTATTCATTGCAGGCTTTGCACTTTGAGTTTTGGGTTTATTTGAGTCAATTAGAAATTTAGCAGAAAAAGGAGAATGAATCCCCTTTCGCTTTATTTAATAACAAACATGGTAATAGTAAATCAAAAAATTGCCAAGATATTATTAGAAATAGCAAAATTCCTTGAAATAAAGGGGGAAATTTTTAAACCAAGGGCATACAGAAAAGCAGCAGATAGTTTAGAAAATTTAAAACAAGATGTTTCTTTTATTTATAAAGAGAAAGGAGTTCAAGGTCTTAAAAAAATTAGCGGCATCGGAGAAAGCATTGCAAAAAAAACCGAAGAATTTTTAAGAAAAGGAAAAATAAAATATTACGAGGAATTAAAAAGAGAAACAGCAATCCGCCAAATTATCACTCATTATTTTGAAACCAAAGGTCTTTCCCTGGAAGAGTTAAAAAAAAGCGCTAAAAAAAGAAAGATTATTTATTCAAGATTTACGCGGCCAGCAAAACAACTTTTAGAACTCGCTGGCTCTTTGGAAAAAGCAAAAAAAGCAATGGACATAGTGGCAGAGTGGGCAAGCACGCGAAATTTGGACTACGCCATTGAAACAGTTTTCAAAAAATGGCTGGAATTAGACAAATTGAAACCGAAAGAAATTGTTAAAAAACCTTATTTTTGGAACAAGCCCATGGTTTGGTCAAAAACCAAAAAAAAATGGTATGTTATTTCAGAGGATGGCGAATGGTTAGAATTTGCAGGGAAAGAATCTGAAATTGAATGGAAAATTGCAAATTAAACCCCTCACCTTTTTTTAAAAAAGGTGAGGGGTAAACCCTTTCCAATATAATTATCAAAGACCCAACCCACTACTGGTAATAATTTTTAAAAATGAAGGAATGACAAAAATTAAAGCAATTAATGGGAATATTATAAAAGCAACGCTGATAATTAAAGTCGCTAAAAAATATTTTCTAGTTTTTTCTACTGATTGATAAATAGCATTAATTTTTGCTTCTTGCTCCTCTAATTTTTTTAAAATATCATTTGTATCCATACGCAATTATTATAACATAGTTATTCGCGACAACAATCAATGGCTTTCTTAACAAAAATTTTTGTGGCCGTTTTGCTAAAAATCAGTAATGATACATTGCTTTTTTGACAAGTCGCAATGTCTCTTGAGCATTGGCTCGCGCAATTTTAGCGCCTTGTTCCAATATAGACGGGATACACAAAGGGTCCCGCGTTATTTCCGCTTTTTTAGTTTGAAATTCAGTTAAAAAATTTTGAACAATACGAGTAAAAACATTTTTAAATTGTCCCATTACTAATTCGCCTTTTTTGTGCTTTTTAATCAGAGCGTCTATTTCTTCTTGCTCTGATTTTTTTTTGCATAATTCTTTGGCGAGCAAAATATGACTTTCTAATTTTTCCGTCATTTTTCCTTCAAACGCGGTTTCCGCGCCTTTAATTTTTTGAGCAACAGTTTTTGCGTCATCTGTGAGAAAAATAGCGCCTTGCGGAGAGGTCTTGCTCATTTTCCCTTCTCCTTTTAAAGAAAGAATTCGCAACGCTTTTGTTTGAAAAGGTTGTGGAATTGGAAAAACCTTGCCATATCGTTTATTAAACCTTCTCGCAAGTTCTCGGCTTATTTCCAAGTGCGCAAGCTGGTCTTCTCCTACTGGCACTTTTTCCGCGCGTTGAAGCAATATGTCAGCCGCCATCATTACAGGGTAAAGAAAAAGAAGCGCGTTCGCTGTTTCTGGCTTGCAATGCGCTTTTAGTTTGTCTTTAAGTGTTGGGACTCTCAAAAGCTCTGCAACTGTAACTATCCGCGATAAAAACACAGTCAAAACAGCTACCTCGTTTTCAATATCAGATTGCACAAAGATTTTGGTTTTATTAGGGTTTATTCCCAACGCAATATAGTCCGCGACAACTTCGTTAATAAATTTTTTCGCTGTTGAAGGTTCGCTGTCAGTCATTGCATGAATGTCCGCGACAAAAACCATTGGCGCGCATCCTTTGTTTTGGAGCTCAATAATTGGCTTTATCGCGCCCAAATAATTTGCCACTGTTAAATCGCCGGTTGGCCGTACGCCTGTCAAAATTTCTACTTTTGATTTTTTGTTGATATTTGTCATATTATTTTTCGTTTTATCAATTCCCAATATGGTAAAAATAAAATTTTTGTTCCGCCAATTTTTAATGTTTTTTTAAAATTTAAATTAATAACAAAAACTTTTTTTGGTTCGTATTTTTCAATAAAACTTTTTAAAGATCGTTCAATTTCCACTTGTTTAAAAATTTTATACTTTACTTCAATTGCTAAAATTTCTCTTCCAAAATTAATAATAAAATCAATTTCCGCTTTATCCTTTGTCCGCCAAAAATGCAACAAACTGCTGCTAAATTGAATTTTTTCTTTTAAAATATTAAAAATGAAATTTTCAAAAAGAAATCCCAATTCTTGAGGATCTGATAAAATTTTAAACATTCCTAATGCGTAATTTTTTAATCCCAAATCATAAAAATAAACAGTCGGAGATTTAGAAATTTCCTTTTTAATGTTTCTGAAATAAGGGGTTAATCTTTGGATAATAAAAGTTTTTTCACCGTACCAAATATAATTTTTTACCACTGAAATTGAAATTCCTATTGAAGAAGCAAGTTTTGAATAATTAATTAATTGACCAATTTGATTGGCTAAAATTTTAATCAAGGAATTAAAAGCTTCAATTTTTTCAACTTTCAATAAATAAGAAATATCTTTTTCCAAATAACTTTGAAAAATTTCATTAATATTTTTTCTTTTTTCTTCTATATTTTCGCTCAAAATTATTTTTGGATAACCTCCAAAACTTAAATATTCTTTCAAAAAAAGCTCTCTTTTTTCTTTTTCTATGGCAAAAAAATCAATTAATTTTTTTTCATAACGATAATCTGTTTTAAAATTAACAAATTCTTCAAAAGAAACAGGGTTTAACTCAAAAATTCTTTTTCTTCCGACAAGCGATTCGTGGATTTTTTCTTTCAGCTCCAATGAGCCAGAACCGGAAATTATAAATTTATAAGGCAAATTTAAATCGTAAATTCCTTTAAGAAAAATTCCGGCATTTTCTTTTCTTTGTATTTCATCAATAAAAACATAACCTTTCTTTTTCCCTATTTCTAATTCAATTTTTTTAATTAAAAAACCCTGCGAATTAAAAAATTGCTTATCCATCTCATTGTCAAGGCTCAAAAATAAAGTTTTTTTATTTTCTTTTTCTAAAAAATCTTTCAATAAAAACATCAAGGTGGTTTTACCTGTTTGCCTTGCTCCAATAATTAAAGAAATTTCTTTTTTCTTTAAATGTTTTTTTAATTCTTCTAATATCTTTCTTTTTATTAAAATCATACTTACATTTTAGCCCGAGAATTTTAAAAGTCAAGTTTATAAATTCTCGGGTTTATCAATAACATTTTTCCCATCCACGCTTTTTTTATTTTCAAACTAAGCGATACACAAGTATTACAGAGGTCTGGCCTCTGTAATTTTATTTTCAAACGAAGCGAGTCCCGCTGAGCGGGACGACCCACGCTCCGCCAAAGCTTCGGCGAGGCGAGGCGAACACAGATAATAGAGAATCAATACTCCGCAGGTTTATCGCGCTTTAATTGCGAGCGAATTTTCATAAGTAAGCTCCGTAATATTTATGCCATGGCATTATTATTACCTATGGTAGTAAAAATAACAATAAATAAAATAGCAATTAAAAAAACAAATTACATTTTTTGGGGAGCAGAGATTCCCATTAAATCCAAAGTGTTTTTTAAAACAATTTTAGTTGCCAAAACCAGAGCCAAGCGAGATTGAGTTAATTCTTTTTCAGACGCTATATCAGAAATAACGCGGCAGTCCTCGTAAAATTTATGAAAGCTCGCAACCAATTCCAAAGCATAAACCGGCAATCGCTGAACTTGATAGTCCTTGACAATATCCTCAATAATTTCAGGGAATCTAATAAGTTGCTTAATGAGATCTGATTCGCTTGGATGATTAAGTAATTTTAAATTTTTAATTTTTAATTGTATTTTTGATTTTTGATTTTTGATTTTTGATTTCGCAAGAATACTATGTATTCTTGCAAACGCATATTGAATATAAAAAACCGGATTTTTTGCGGAACACTCTTTGGCTAAATTCAAGTCAAAATTCAAATGAGTATCAGGACTTCTTGTTAAAAAGAAAAATCTAGAAACATCTAATCCCACTTCATCAATTAACTCGTCCAAAGTTATATAAACACCACTTCTTTTTGACATCCGCGTTTCTTTGCCATTTTCAAAAACACGGACCATTTGCATAATAATAACATTAATCTGCTCTTTTTTGTATCCCAATGCTTCAGCCGCGGCTTTTAATCTATCAATGTAGCCATAATGATCCGCGCCCCAAAAATAAATTAATTTATCAAAGCCCCTTTTAAATTTATTTTTCAAATAAGCGATATCAGAAGCAAAATAAGTCATTTGTTTATCTGCTTTAATTAAAACTCGGTCTTTGTCGTCGCCAAAATCTGTTGTTTTAAACCATAAAGCGCCTTGGTTTTCGTAAGTTAAATTTTTATTTTTTAATTGTTCTAAAATTTTATCGCATTCTTTTTCCTTGTACAAATTTTTTTCTGAAAACCAAACATCAAACTTAATCCCCATTTTCTTTATTGTGGGTTTTATTATTTTTTCTAAAATAATTTTCGCAGCTTGCTCGCCAATTTTTTCAGAATCATTGCCTTTTATTTTTTTTCGTAAATCGTAAATATAATCGCCTTTATAAACCGCTTCCGAGTCCCCTATTACTGAATGACCTAATTTTTTCACTTGCTCGCCAACATCATTAACATAGTATTCTTTAATTATTTTACAGCTGACTTTTTCTAAAACATTTGCCAAAACATCTCCGCAAAATCCGCCTCTGCCATTTCCAAGAGTTAAGGGACCAGTGGGATTTGCCGAGATAAATTCAATGTTTATTTTTTTATGTTTGCCGATTTTCAAATTGCCAAAATTATCGTCTTGTTTTAAAATTTCGCCAACCTGTTTTTGCAGATATTCTTCGGAAAGAAAAAAATTCAAAAAACCCGGCTTTTTGATTTCAACCTTGTCAAAAATTTTAGCTTTGCCTATAGCCTGACGGCTTAAAGCCCGAAGGCTCAGCATTAAAGGGTTCGGCCGCATAGGGAGATTTAAAATTTCAGATTTAAGATTTTCCGCAATTTCTAAAGGATTTTTTTTAATTTGTTTGGCAATTACCATAGCCGCATTAGTTGAATAATCGCCAAAGATTTTTTCCTCTGGTTTCGCAACTAAAATTTCCGATATAGAAAAAACAGGAAAAATTCCTTGTTCCTGATTTTTTTTTATAGCTTTTTCTATTAAATTAGATATTTCTTTTTTAATCATTATCTTTAATTTATTATACTCGGAAAGTATTTATTTTCAAACGAAGCGAGTAAAAACAAAAATTCACCCTGTTAAATAGTTGCGGAACAAATTTAACAGGGCAAGCTTTTTGTTTTTCCGAGCCTGCCTACCGCAGGCAGGCAAGTGCAGATAATACAAAGTATTTTAAAAGCAAACCCCCACACCAAAATCTTTGGTGTGGGGGTAAACATGCTATTGGTTGATGGACAAATGAAATGAGAGACTAAATTTCTTGGAAATATATTAATTCTTAAATCTCATATCAATTTTTTTACTTTATCTGAATGAAATCTCAAAAAAGAAATTCTCTTTGTCTGCTTCAAAAAACGAACAAAAACTTATTTTGATTAAAAAATTATCATTCAAGCTTAATCCAAAATCTAAAAAGAAATTATTTAATTACCTTGAATTACGAAATGCTTTAAGCGTGGAGAGACCCGACCTCTTAATAGTTGAAAGTTGAAAGTTGAAAGTTAGAGAGGTCGGGTCTCTTGAAATCTTACATTTCGTAATTCAAGGTCAAAAAGTATTTTCTGGGGTGTATTTTCGGCACTCGCCCGCCTAAATTTTGCGAAGCAAAACTTTGGCGGG
>JAHJSK010000106.1 GCA_018830365.1 Patescibacteria group bacterium
ACTCTTTATGTGCGGTCCCTTACACAAATCAATAAAATAGCTTGTTTGATAAATAGTAGTTTTTTTCTCAAACAATTTCTCAATTAATTCTAATTTATATGGTTGGTCTTTAAATAAATTCTTTGCTTCTTTAATTGAAATTTCTTTTTTCTCAAATTTCAAATCCTTTTTAATAATTTCCAGCATTTTTTTTTCAATCCTTAGCAGGTCTTCTGGACCAATTGCGGACTCACGCAGACTTGACGCGGACTCACGCGGACTTTTTGTCTGCTTTGTCCGCGTAGTTCCGCGTATTTTTCCGCGTAGTTCCGCGTTAAAGTCAAAGTCGTAATAAAATCCTTGTTCAATCGCCGGACCAATGCCAAATTTAGTTCCAGGATATAATTCCTACACAGCGCAAGCCAAAATATGAGCCAGTGAATGACGAATTATTTCTATTTTAAGATTTTTAGACTTTGTCACCAAAGACTTTTTATGAGATTGACTTTTAATTTTATTCATATTTGTTTAATCTTTAATCTTTAATCTTTAATCTTTCAACTAATTACGGCGCAACTTCCCGCCATTTAGGAAGCGCAAAGTTGCTAGTCGTCGCATACACAACAACAGGGTTAACAATGGCGCAAGTGCCAGCAAGATCGCTTATTTCCAGCATCACTTCATAAGTCCCTGGCGCGCTATAAGTAGTTGTGGGATTTCCTTTCAAAAAAGAATCAATCCCGCTTGGATAATTAAAATCCCATTTATAATTAGCATTATTATCGCTTTGACAAAGATGCTCGCCTCCATTATAACAAGTAGCGCCAGTTAGCACGCTGTCTTGCATAAATGTAACCTTTGCGTCAACTTTTGGCTTTGAAGGCAGAATAAAAAAAGCAGGATAAGGATAAGCATGAGCTGGGACTGTAAAAGAAGAAGGTGCGGCAATCCAACCGGAATCTTCGTTTTTGTCATTATAAACTCTTACCCACCAACAATAAGTTTTATTAAAAGCAATTTTATCCGCTTCCAAAGGATCTTTAACAAAAACTGATTGAGTTTTAATTGCGCCGCTGGAATCATTTAATCCTGTATATTGACGGTTAATTTCGCAATTTGGACAAGTATCGCCTCCATCATTCACATCATTAACATTATTTACACGAAAATCAAAGCCTGTTTGCTTATCTCCATCATCGTCAATATATGTCCATTGAAATCCAACCATGCCTTGACCCGCTATTGAAATACAATAAGCTTGAAAAGCCGTTGAAGTTGCAATCACAGGCAAATAAAATGATGGTTTAGTTGTAAATTCCCATACCTCCTGCGCTTCCTCTGTGCTTGTGGCGGTTGTAAATTCCCAAACAGGACCAGTGGTCTCTGCTGATTTTTGCTCCCAAGTTATTGGCTCTGTTGGTGGTAGTGGTGGCTCCTCCTCTGTGCTTGTGGCAGTCGTAAATTCCCAAACAGGACCAGTGCTCTCTGCTGATTGTGGCTCCCAAGATATTGGCGGTCCTGGCGGTGGGGGCGGCGTCTCTTCCGTGCTTGTGGCAGTCGTAAATTCCCAAACAGGACCAGTGCTCTCGCCAGCTAAAACAAAAGAATTAACAGTTAGCAAGCTAATCAATAATAAAAATGAAAAAATTTTTTTTCGCGAAAAAAACATAATAAATATCTCAAAACGTAAAGCGCAAAACGCAAAACCTATTTTAAAACTTAAAACTTTTAATCCTTGATATTTTTTGTCAATTGTCAATTGTCAATTGTCAATTGTCAAATGTTATATTAGTTTTGATATTTACGTTTTGGTTTTGACATTTGAGTTTTGCGTTTTGAGTTTACTCATCTCTTCCTTGATTTTTTTCTCATCAATCTTAGAAAAAAGAGGTGCAATTTTCAATGAAAGTTTAACATTTTTTAAATGTTTTGGAAACACCCATTGAGACATGGCTTCTTTAAAAACAAATCTTTTTTTATATCCCAAAAATTCATTGAGTTTTTCCATACTTTTAGGAAGAAAAGGATAAAAAAGTATTCTTAACGCGTCAATGATTGCCAAAGCATTCAAAATAATTTTTTTTGCTTTTAAAGGCTCTTTTTTAATTAATCTCCAAACCTGATGTTTGTCCAGATATTGATTGCCAAAACTTGCCAATTGAACATTTTTTTCAAGCGCGCTGCGAAACTCCCCTTTTTCCAAACAAACCGCTGTTTCGCGAAATGTTTTTTGTAGTTGCGATTTTATTTCTGGAGAAAGAATGTCCATTGAAAATTGATATTCTCTCCCAAAATTTTGCGAAGCAAAAATCAAAACCCTGTGAATAAAATTTCCTATTGTTCCAACAAGAACTTTGTTGTTTGTCTGAATAAAATCCTGCCAAGTAAAATTAAATTCCTTTTTCTCCGGCATATTAAAAGCAAGATAAAACCGCAAGGACTCTGTGGAATAATTTTTTATTAAATAAGGGGTCTCAATGAACCAGCCGCGACTTTTAGACATTTTTCGTCCTTCTAATAAAAGAAATTTATTAACAAAAACATTAACAGGAAGATTGATTTTTTCGTCAAAAGCAATAAGTTGCCCCGGCCAATTTATAGTATGAAAAACCAAATTATCTTGACCAACAAAGTAATATGTTTTTGCTTTTGCGTCGTAAAAAAATTCTTTCCAAAAATTTGGCTTGTTTATTTTTTTTGCGTATTCAATCGCGCCAGACAAATATCCAATCACAGCCTCAAACCAGACATAAAAAACCTTGTTTTTTATATTTTCAATTCTTTGCGTTTCTGGAATAGCAAAAACAGGCAAACGCGCTCCATAATCCATGTCTCTGGTAATCGGCCGAGGATGAAGGCCTTCTTTAATCCATCCCATTGCTTCTTTTTTTATCCATTTCCGTTCCCATTTTTGTGAAATCAGCCATTTTTTAATTTTCCCTTGTAAAAGAGAAAAGTCCAAAAAATAATTTTCCGTGGTTTTTTTTACAAGTTTGCTTTTGTCCAGTTTTGAAACAGGATTAAGCAATTCAACGGCCTCCAGCACTCTCCCGCATTTTTCGCACTGATCGCCACGCGCGCTTTTATCGCCGCAATAAGGACATTCTCCTTCAATATATCTGTCTTGTAAAAATTTTTTTGCTTTTTCCGAATAAAGCTGTTCTGTTTTTAATGCCCGAATAAACCCCTTTTTCAACAATTTTAAAAATATTTTCTGAACAATTTGCTGATGGTTTTTTGTATGCGTTGAAGTATAAAAAGTATATTCAATGCCAAATTTTTTAAGATATTCTTTGTTTAATTTATGAAATTTTTGAGCGATTTCTTCTGGCTTTTTTCCTTGTTCTTCCGCTTTAATAGTAATCGGGGTTCCGTGAAAATCAGAGCCTGAAATCATTAAAACTTTGTTCCCTTTTAATTTATGAAAACGAGAAAAAATATCCGCTGGTAAATAAGCGCCAATAAGATTTCCAATGTGAAAAATATCATTCACGTATGGCCAAGCAACTCCAATATAAATTTTTTTAATTTTTTCTTGCATGTTTCAGTAGTTTATAGTTTATCTCTCTATGTCTCATTAAACAAGGACTTCATAAAATTCATATTTTCACATTCACGATCGTATTTTTACGCCCTCAATCTTATAAATTTTCACTTGTTCCTGACGGCCGCGAATAGGAACCGAGTCAAGCAGCTCCAAAAAATAATTTCCTTTTAATTTTTCTTTTACGGTTTCGCTAATAATAATTTTGGTCTGATAGGTTTTAGTCAGACCTTCAATCCGCGAAGCGATATTAACGGAATCGCCAATAGCAGTATAATCAAATCTTGTTTCCGAGCCAACATTCCCCACCACTGCCAAACCCGAATAAATGCCAATTCCGATATTTATTTCCGGCTCTGCTTTTTCTTTTTGTTTTTTGTTAAAATTTTCCAATTGTTCTACCATTCCGATAGCCGCCTGAACCGCGTTGTCCGCCTGATTTTCGTCCGGCACGGGCGCGCCCCAAAAAGCCATGATCGCATCGCCAATATATTTGTCCAGAATTCCTTTATGCTTTAAAATTTCTCCTGACATTGCGTTAAAATATTGATTAAGCATTCCCACTAATTTTTGCGGAGAAAGTTTTTCTGAAACACTGGTAAATCCCCTGATGTCAGAAAAAAGAATAGTGATAAATTTTTCCTCGCCCCCAAGAGAAATATTTTTGGGGTCTCTTAAAATCTCTTCCAAAACTTCTTTTGAAACATAATGAGAAAAAGCTTTTTTCATCTCGTGTTTTTCTTTTTCGCCGACAAAATAACGGCGACAAAACAAACTAATTGTTGAAAAAATCCAAGCCGCATTGATGTGAATTAAATTTGGGACAGTCCCCTCTTCCACGATGAAAAGCATTAAAACAAACCAAACCCCGCCTAAAAAAACATTAGTTAAAATGGATTTAAAAGAACTTTTAAAAATTATAAAAATCAAGTAGGGCAAAAAAGCCGCGAAAAAAATCCACAAACAAGCGTACCCAAAAGAAAGGGGCTTAAACTGATAACCTGAGACAAGCATATTAACAATGTTCGCCTGAATTTCCACTCCCTGCATTTGAGTTCCTTTGGAAAAAGGAGTGGGTTTTTCGTCGTGAAGGTCAACAGCTGTGGAGCCAATTAAAAGAATTTTATTTTTTAATCGCGCGTCAGGAATTTCTCCGGAAATCAATCTGTAAAATGGAACGCGAGAAATGGTTCCGGGTTTGGCTGAAAAAACAATGCGAGGAATTTGTTCAAGGGTCTTTTCATTAGGAATTTCTAAGCCCGCTTTTTTTGCCAATAAAAAAGCAAAAGCAGGAATTTTTTTCTGTTCTTGTGAAAAGTTTGCTGGACTTTTTTGCTCGACAAAAAGAGGAAACCTGCGGACCACGCCATCAGAATCCAAAATAAGATTTACATGACCAATACTCGCTTGTTTTTCAAAACTTTTTAATTGACCGGAAAAAGAATTAGCAAAAGCCCTGTCTTTTTCAATAAAAAGAGAATTTGTCTTAATTGGCAAAACAATAGGATAAGAAAGTTTTGTTAATGTGTCCGCTAAAATTTGGTCGTCTTGTTTGCCAAACCGGGATTCTTCCGGAAAAACAACATCAATGCCAACTGCTTTGGGTTTATATTCTTCTAATTTTAATAACGCGTCAGCAAAAATCTCTCTTTTCCATGGCCACTGGCCTATTTGTTTAATGCTTTCATCATCTATGGCAATAATGACAATGTCTGAATGAAAAGGCCGTTCAATAAAAAGTAAGTCCTCAAAAAAATTTTCCAAACCGCTAAAAAAGCCAATTCTAAAAGAAAGAAAAATCAAAAATCCAACGCACAAAACAATAAGTAAATTAACAATTTTTTCTTTCATAATCTAAAAGACCAGATCTATGGGCAAAGGCAAAATAAAAAAAATATTGCTCCAGGTCTTTGAGTGAGGTCTTATATTCGTTTTTTCCAAAAACAGCATCTAAAAATAATTCACGGGCTCTGACAATTTCTCTCAAACGACCCTTCCAACGAGAATCTTTAAGAGTAAGTTCAAAAAGTTCTAATGCCCGCTTAACAGCTCCTTGAAAAAATTTTTCGTCCTTTCCTTGCCAATGAAGCGCTCTTGAAATTTCACTGCCAATATTCCCCAATTGTTCCATAAGGGAAAGCTCCTGCCATTTGCCAGCTGCAAATTTTTTATGTTGGAATACCATAAATAACAATAATTAAAAAACTAACTTTTTAACAATTTTTTTAATTTTTTCTCTTATTTTAGAATTTTCAACATTACGCGAACGATTTCCATAAAAGGGCTTGATGTTAATTATAGAGTCAAATCCAATCCAATCGTCTTCCATTTTTTCATGATAAAGATTAATACCCCAGACATATTCTCGTTTTGAGCCCTCTTTCTCCATAAGCAACACCTCTTCATCAGCATGAAATTCTCCTCCGATCGCCATAATTTCGTTTTTCACATCAACTACTGCTTTTATTAAATCTCCAAATTGCTTTTTGGCTATTTTTTGAAGTTCTTTTCGCGTAATAGAATTTTTAATAATTTTCATTTCCATATTGTTTTAATTTTATCAAATCTTATCTCTAATAACAACGCCACACGTGCTTCCCATCGTGGGAATGTTAAAAAGTATTGTTTAAAATAAACTAATGTATTGGTGTTGTGGTAACTGCTCACTATCTTATCGTCGCTTAATCACGCTAAAAGCCAAAATGCCAGTCAGCGCTCCAATAACGCGCCAACAGCGCGCCAACTAAGATAAAGACAAATCTACAAAAAATGATATAGAGGTC
>JAHJSK010000019.1 GCA_018830365.1 Patescibacteria group bacterium
ATTTTTTTGGGTCAATTTTTCGGTCAAACTTTATTGTATCTTTAAAAATATATGGTAATTCAGATATATCTTTTGCGTAATTGATATTGTGTTTCCCTTGATCAATAAATTCAAATGCGACATTTTTAAACAAATCATTTTCGGCTGCCCCGATTTTTTCTTTTATTGTGGGTAAATAATTATTATTGATCTCGTATCCAACTGAATTGCGATTTAAATTTTTTGCCGCAAGTGTTGTGGTGCCGCTTCCTAAAAATGGGTCCAATACATTATCGCCAACAAAGCTAAACATTTTAATGAGCCGTTTAGGTAATTCTTCGGGAAACATTGCTAAATGTTTATCTTGTCTGGCGCCATTAAAATTCCAATGACCATTAAAATATTGACTCCATTCATCTTTCGACATTTTTGATTCTTCCTTTATTTCTTTTGACACAAAAGGAGAAACGCCCAATTTCTTAAAAATCAATATAAATTCATAATCCAATTTAATAATTCCATTTCTAGGATAAGGGAAACTTCCCATTATAGTAGCGCCACCAGTAGTATTCATTGTCGTTGCCTTCTGCCAAATAATGGCTCCCATATAATCAAAGCCAATAGCTTCACAAAACTTAATTATCTCTGTTCTAATCGGAATAATTTTATATCTACCATAATATACTGATCTCGCAAATTGATCGCCTATATTTACGCAAAGCCTACAACCATTATTCATTACCCTAAAACATTCTTTCCATACTAAATTTAGGTTATTAATATAATTTTCGTAACTATCATTGAAACCAATCTGATCTGGCGAGCCATAATCTTTTAATTGCCAATAGGGCGGTGAGGTAATCGCAAGATGAACAGAATTATTTTTTAAATCTGCCATATTTCTGGAATCGCCTATTATAATTTTATGATTAGTTTTCATTTTATTTCAATAATTTAATTCCTAATTCCGATATTTTCCCGCCAGCATAAATCAAGAAAGTTGCGAAAATTGACCAGCTGATTAAATTAAGAAGTTTTACCACAAAATCAGAAGGCGGCATTTTTTCCAATTGCTCCTGAATGGTCTCTCTTACTTCCCGACTTATTTTTTCTTCTGGTTTTTCAATTGTTTTTTTTGGCTCAATCAAAACCGGAGAAATCTTTTTTTCTTGAAATTTAAAAATTTCTGGCGCTAATTTTTGAGCGCTAAAAATTTGATAGGATTCCCAAACTCCTCCCATTATTATTAAAACGCCAACAAATATAAAAACCCAGCCAATTATTTTTTTCATATTTTTTATAATTTTTATCACGACCATTAACAAATAATCCTAAAAATATGATAGCAAAATTTTCACAAATGAAAAAGGGGGATAAAATACAAAACACGAAACACCACGGATTCACTCGCGGATTTCTATTTCCAAAATTCGGTCTATTCTGAAAATTCTGTTTGCTTTCCGCTTGTGGCAATACGCCTCAATGCCCTGATATTTATATCCCAGATATTCCATTTCGCCCATTTTAACTGGCGAAATAGTTCTTTTTGATTTTTCGTCTTTTGATTTTAAATAAACAATTTTTATTTGTTTTTTATTTTTAATCGCTTCTCTAATTATTTTAATTTTTTCGTCCAATGAGCAAATTTTTTCTGATATTTGATATTGATAACTGGTCAAAAACTTTACCACTCGCCAATCCATCCAGACATTTGATTTTTTAATTTTCTTTTTTAAAATTATTCCTTCAATGGAACGGCAGCGGCTTAATGCAACATACATTTGTCCATGAGTAAAAGTGCCACTGCCAATATCAATAATCGCTTTGTCAAAAGTTTTTCCCTGACTTTTGTGAATAGTAATTGCCCAAGCCAATTTAATTGGAAATTGAGTAAAAGAACCAGCAACTTCTTTGGCAATGGATTGAGACGACTTATCGTAAAATAATTTACAAATTTCCCATGTGTAAGGCGTGATCCAAACATTTCTTCCATTAGATAATTTAGCCGCAATTCTTTGCTTTTCAATTTTGCTAATCTTGCCAATCGTGCCGTTAATCCATCTGCCCTGTCTGTCATTATTTAAAAGCATAATCTGGCTGTCTTTTTTTAATTTTAAATTAATTTCAGTTGGTAAATATTTTAAATCAAATTCGCCCTGTATTTCGCCTTTAAAAATATGCAATTTCTGCGGCAGTTCATTAAGGTTTAATTCATTAATGTCATCGGCCATTTTGTTGGTCGTGGTAAGATAAATATGGTCTTGGACTAAACTGCTGCAATTTTCATCAAGCCGCTGGTTAATAATTTTTAGCTGTTCCTCTGTCACTGAATTGTTGCGAACGCTGTTTAAAAGTTCAATAAATTTTTGGTCCTTCTGGCGATAAACCTTTTCTAATTCAATAAATTCCATATTAAAATTCTCCATTACCTTGGCGTCAAAAAAATATTGGCTTTTGTAATAAGTTTTAAAAAAATCTCTGTCTTCGCCAATTAAAACAGGGGGCAACTGATAAAGGTCGCCGATAAAAATCATCTGCATTCCTCCAAAAGCAATTTTTTTCTTTAAAATAGTTTTCAAAAACACATCAACGCAATCCAAAAGATCCGCCCTTACCATAGAGATTTCATCAATAATAATTGCTTCTAATTTTTTGAATAAATCTTTATTCCTTCCTTTTTTGGCTATTTTTTCGGCCTCAGAAACAGTTACATTTGGTTTAAATCCAAAAAAAGAATGGATTGTCTGGCCACTGATATTAACCGCTGCCACGCCAG
>JAHJSK010000107.1 GCA_018830365.1 Patescibacteria group bacterium
CTCAACCCATTCTACAATAACAATCCCCGGCGCGCCGTTGCCACCGTTAGCATCGGCGCGCCACCGACCAACCACTATTTCCATTATTTATTATTTATAAAAGCTGGTTGAAGATTAACCAATTCAATTTGAGGTTGTTTGTGTTTGCGAAGAATATATTTTTCCGCATCAAGAATTTCTATCCCCACCACCGAACCGTCGGCAGTATAGTTTATGGCGATATCTTCACTAAGTCGCTGGGTAACGACTTGAAAGCGTCCTTCTTTAAGACGAATATAAGCGGCATCAACTTTTGGATCATAGATTATTTTCATATTTTTAAAAATAAAATGTATAAACAGTGATGACAATAATTTTACTTTTTTCTTCTTTAATTATCGCTATTACTTGTTTAATGTGATAAAACTTTTTACCCCATTTTTTATTGAATTGAAAATTTTTACGATAACTCCGCCGTTTATTTTTTGCTGGAATTTCTTCGCCGGTTTAAATAGTTTCTAAAATTTCATCTTTGGTGCCCCTCGTTCCCGCATTTGAATCAAAGAATGATCTGAAAAAAGAATGGAATTCATAAAATTTAAAATTGTTCAATTTTTATATGTTTTTATCTTATCACAATCAAAAATAAAAAGTCAAACAAAACAAAAAAGGAGCTCGGCTCTTTTTTTGTTGTTTTCAAATTTTAATTATCTACCCAAATTAATAGCAACCAATTTTAAATACGTGAGCGTAAAAATAACAACTCCCGGCGCGCCGTTGCCGCCGCCGGCATATGGCCATTACGAAGTAGACACAATTGTTTCTGGCAAGAAAGCAGCAAGCAAAAGCGCTTTGTCCGTGCTTTACAAGAGAAAGTCCAAATACATAGACGCAAGGATAATAAATAATTTAAAGCCAGGAATAAAAATCAATTTTACAATTTTAACATTTCTCGCAAAATTTTATCAATTTTTTTCTGAAATTCTTTATTAATTTCTCCAATCTTTTTTAAAACCCTTGATTTATCTATCGCTCTAATATGAAAAATCAAAGCCGCTGATTCTTGATAAAGATTATTTTCTTTATCAGGAATAATAGCGATTGTATAGGGAAATCTTAAGGCGTTTAAATTTGAAGTAATGGGAATTACAATAACAATATCTGTTTCGGTTTCAGAAATCACAATAGCTGGTCTTTCTCCAAATTGTTCATGACCTTCGCCAATGTTTAAATTTATGAGACAAATGTCGCCCTTTTTCATATACTCTTTTCAAATTTCAGCAAATCGTCGTTGCTAATCTTTTCCCATGTTTCTAATTCTTTTTTTAGTTCTATTTTTTTTTCTAAATTTTTTAGATAAAACAAAATAGCATTTATTATAAAATCTTCTTTGGAAAGTCCAAAGCCCTGAGAAATTTCTTTTACTTCTTTTTCTATTTTTTGAGGGATAAATAAAGTAGTTATAGTAGTCATATTTTTCATCTTACCACAGCCAAAAACAAATAGTCAAACAAAAAAAGGAGCTTAGCTCTTTTTTTGTTGTTTTCAGATATTTTTCAAATTAAGATTGTTTGTTGAACCAAAATGCAGATAGGTGTGGGGGTTCACTCAACCCATTCTACAATACCAGTCCGTGCCACCATTGGTTATTGTTTTTTTTGTTGTTGCGAGAAGTCCTTTGGTTAAAATCAATTTTTGATTAAATTTGTTCAATGGGTATTATTAACAGAGTCCTCTGCGAAAGACTTTGCCACAAGGGGAAAATCTCGTTATTGTAAATTTTGTAAATCAAAAACACTAATGACTTTGTTTGCGTTCAACCAAAGAAATATCAAAAATATGCTGTAATTTAATGGGACGAAAATAAATTCTGTAATTTCCTATTCGACGCCGATATAAATTTTCTTCTCCTTGCATCAATTTAATATCGCCGGAAAAAGGATCTACTTTCATTTCTTCAAAAACAGCAAAAATTTTCTCAAGGTCTTTCCTTGGAATTTTTTTTAGATTTTTAAAAGCTTGTCGCGCTAATTATAATCCCAAAGCATTTTTTACTTGTTTAGAGGTTAAAAATTTTCCTTCGGCAATTTCTTGAAATCCATTTTCAACGGCCTTTTTGATGTTCTTAGATATAGGTTCCGCGTTTGTCCAAAAACGAGCAAGCCGTTCATACTCTTTTCGCGGCAAAACAATTAAGTCGTCATTTTTTATTAAATTTTTAGGAATAGTTATAGTAGTCATATTTTTATCCTACCACAACCAAAAACAAAAAGTCAAACAAAACAAAAAAGGAGCTAAAATCCTTTTTTGTTGTTTTCAGATATTTTTCAAATTTTGATTAAATTTGTTCAACGGGTATTAATATTTTTTGAATAAAAATTATTTCTTAATTTATCTTATTTTTTAAATCCAATCTCCTTGCCATAATTGTTTAATAAATTTTTGATATGGCAGAATGAGAATATTGTCTGAAGTAAGCCTATCTGTTTTTTCTAAAGAAACAACAATGCGATGTTTTACGCGCGGGTGTTCATGTTTAAACTCGCGTAATCCTTTAAGATCGCGACTGGTGACATTTTCTTTACCTTTTACTTCAATCGCGACATCAGCTTTTCCTAAAATAAAATCAACTTCTGTTCCAGTAGTAAGCCGCCAATAACTAATATCGTATAATTTTTCGCTATAACGTGTATGCGCGGATAATTCATGAAATATCCAATTTTCAAAAGCTTTTCCAAAGAGTTCAGACCCTGGTTGAATTATTCCTCGTTTAGCTAAAATATTTACAACGCCAACATTATAAAAATAAAATTTAGGCGCTTGAATAATACGACGTTTAGCTCGCGCTGTATATGCTGGCACAAACGCGCCCATAAGAGTGTCAACTAAAATAGAGTAATGATCGCGAACTGTGGTTACGGAAATTCCGCTTTCACGGGCAATATTAGAAAGATTAATTATTTCAGTATCGCTGATTGCCGCCATACGTAAAAAATCAGAAAATATTGGAAGTCTTCGAATAAGACCTTCTTGAAGAATTTCTTCGCGTAAATAATCGTCCACGTAACTTTGTATGGCTCGTGAATATTGTTGATTAATATAATGGTTAGGCAAAGGTCCCGCGTTAATCATACGCGAAAGATTAAAATCATTGTCTAATTCCAAAGCAGTAAGGCCTAAAAGTTCGTATCGGATCGCTCTGCCACCCAAAAGATTAGCGTGTCCACGACGAAGTTTTCTAGCGCTTGACCCGCATAATCCAAAAATATAGTTTTTTTCCTGAATAAGGTAATGTATTTCATCTAATAATACAGGCGCTTTTTGTATTTCATCTACAATTATAAGTTGTTTTGAATCAAGCGCCATGATTTCTTCGCGAAAAAAAGCAGGGCGTTGAAGGTAGCGCATAAGAATATCGCTTTTAAGCAAATCAACGCGCAAAGCATTAGGATAAGTTTCTTTAAGAATAGTTGTTTTGCCTGTTTGTCGCGATCCCCACAAAAAAAAGCTTTGTTTAGGACATATTGGCAATTTAAGAAGCCTTTTATACATACACCATTACTTTAAAATTACATAGATATTTACACTGCTATAATAATATATCAATTAAGAAAAAAATTATTTTTTAAAATATTTTTGCCTTTTTTAATTTTTTCTCAATAAATTCTGTAAGCATATTTTTTCTTTAATTATTTATTTTATAATTTTATCTTACCACAACCGAAAACAAAAAGTCAAAACAAAAAAGGAGCTAAAATCCTTTTTTGTTGTTTTCAGATATTTTTCAAATTTTGATTAAATTTGTTCAACAGGTATTATTGGCAGAGTCCTCTACGAGAAACTCTGCTACAAGGGGAAAACATAGGTTTTTAGATAGACATCTAAAAACCCATACATTATACATTATACATTATACATTCTTTCTTTATACTTTTTTTCACTCAACCCATTCTACATAACAACTCCAATTCTATAGTATTTGTCAAAGGCATAACATTCTAAATAATGCATGCTGTTCGCGCGCATTATTCCAGAACCATCTATAATATGTCAAAAAATAATCTTCCTTATTTTAAAACAAAACAAATGATCCAAGAAAAAAGTTTGGCTAAATTTTTAAAAAGGAAATTTTTCCCTCGCAGTATAAAAGGAAAATTCCCACAGCATTATTTAACTCAAACAAACCCTTCTTTCGCGCTAAATTTTATTAGAAATAATTCCGACCAACGCCCATACTTTCTTCGTTTTGATATTCAGCTTTATTATCCCTCAATTCATCCGCAAATTTTGCGCCAGAAAATACCAGAAATTTACCAAAAATTATCGAACAAATCTCCTTCTCGCCGTTTCAAAAAATATCTCAAAAAAGAAATTCCAGAATTTCTTGCAAAATCTCCATATAGAAAAGGTCTGCCAATTGGATCCTCAATGGCAGCTATTTTAAGCGGAATTTTCCTTTTGGATTTAGATTTGGAAATAAAAAATCCTTTTCTTCGTTATGTTGATGATTATCTTATTTTTTGTAAAAAGAAGGATGATCCGCAAAGACTATTAAAAGAACTAATCTTGCCAAAATTAAAGGAATTAGGATTAGAGTTAAATGAGAAAAAATTGTCATCTGGCAGATTTCATCGAGATAAACTTAATTTCATTGGATTTGATTTTTATGCCGGTTATTTCCAAATCAATAAAAATAAAATTGAAGAATTGAAAAAGAAAATTATTAAATTTACTTTTTTGGGGAAGAAGAAAGCGAGAGGAGCGATTGTCAAATCTCTAAATAATCATATATTAGGATTTTGCCATTATTTTAAACTTGCATCTTGTAAGAAAGAACTCTCAGAATTAGATGCTTTTATTAGACAAAGATTAAGACGATGGCTTATAAAAAACAAAGATCAAAAAAATCGCCAAGCCAATCTGTTTCTATCAAATGCGGTCTTAAAAAATCTCGGATTAAAATCCCTATTAGAGATTAAAGAGAAATATGATGCCAAAAATAGGCATATTTTTAGAAAATCAAAGAAAAAAGGAAAGAAAACTGGTCTAAAATCTTCATCGTCTTCTAACTTAGATTCTCACAAAATCCAGAAAAATATGTTCAATCAGGGCTATTTTGTGGTCTTAAAAGAATTAAGGGAGATTACCAAGAAGCTGACCAAAATTGAAAAAAACCTAAAAGAAATTAATAAAATTCTGGCTAATCAAAATTAGCCAGAATTTGCCAAAATAAAGTAAAAACCCTATTTTCCTTGCTATTCCGTACCAAGGGGTTGACCTTTGGGCAAGGAGTTATGGGAAAAGAGGAAAGCCACTGCTCTTTTGCGTCGGGTTAACGCAGTAGTGCGAGATCGGCACAACCACACGTTGTATATTGGGCCGCTATATTATTACATATCGTGTTATCAGCGCTCATCAACGTCGTGCAATCCCCTGCGTTCCACCTGCAAGCATCCCCGGTTGCATCTCTCCCCCAGTACGACCAATTGTCTCGTATACCCACAAGCGTTGTGTAAATGACCACGCAACTCATGTTGAGTTGCGCACACTTCGCATTACAACTCAAACCACTAGCAGAATTCAAAATGGGAACCTCTTTGATGTCATCCACTAATCCATTGCAGTCCTGGTCCTTGCCATCGGCCGTTGTCAGGCCCGTTCCTCCAACAAAGCATGTGACACAGGATTCATCGCAGTCTCCGCTGCCCCATGTTTTGCCGTCAAGATCGCAATCTTTCCATATTGGACAACACACTCCATTTTTACAGATTTCAAAGTCCTTACCTGCACCGGTGTTTGCATCTGCAACCACAGTTAGTTTCGCGCTTGGCGTTGTTGTGCCAATGCCGACATTGCCTGTTGAAGAATCAATAGTAAGAACATCGGTAGCACCAGTTGCTCTAATCCGCAATTTATCATCACTATTATTCATCCCAATAAACCATTTTTCAGCAAGACCATTTCTGTCTAATCTTAAACCAGTATATTTTCTAGACGCGTTTTTATTTTCTAATCTTATCATAGCTGCGCTTTCTGTATCGCTAATATCTAATTTATACCCAGGCGCCGTCGTGCCAATGCCGACATTGCCGTCAACAACTAAATTTCCTGCCACACTTAATAAATTTAATGAATTTTGCAATACCTTAACTTCACTTATATAAACCCATCCGCAATTACCAGAAGGAGGCACCTCAACTTTTAAATATTTAAATGGGGTATTGCCAGAATAAGTTTGTGTGGCAGACGCTCCTTGATTTACTATATTTGTCCAATTACTATCATCAGAAGAGATTGAAATTGTGCCCGCGCAATTTGGGTGATTTCCATCACCGCCCCATTTATACATTATTTGGTAATTGCCTGATATAACATTTGAATATGTTATTTTAGCTCTTGCTCTATAATCCCCAGGATACCAATAAGTATTAAAATCTCCATCTATAATATTATTCACACTAGTACCATAACAACCGCCCATTCCACAACAAGAAGCAGGGGTTATACAAGCTACTGTTGAATCTAAACCAATTTCCAAATTCGCGCTTGGCGCATTCGTCCCAATCCCGACATGTCCGGTATTCGTTATAACCAATTTATTATCTCCATTCCAAAATCTTAATTGTTCGCTTGTTTCATCATGATAAATTCCCCATTTCCCCTTGCTTCCACTTTGAATAGCTATTTCAGCATTGCTACCAGCCGCGGTTTTTACATGCAATGATTTTTCTGGGTTTGTTGTGCCAATGCCGACTCTCTTATTTACCGCGTCAACTGCGAGAGTATCATTGGCAACCGAAAGCCCGCCTATCACACCAAGAGCGTTTGCAATAACATTTCCCGCCACGCTAAGCTCTCCTCCTACGCCAAGATCGCCGGCTTTGGTTTGCGCTATTGTTCCCACATTGAGCGGCGCAGGCACATTGCCTTCGGGAGGATTAGCGACGGGGGAGTCACCAAATACCAAATAACTCGCTGTCATACTCATAATCAAAACCCCTAAAATTAAAGCAATGTTTTTTGTTTTGTTCATATTTGTATTGCTTGCCCTGTTAAATTTGCTTTGCAACTATTTAACAGGGTAAATTTTGAGATAATCTTACGGTGTTAATTTTTTTAACAATTTTTCTAAATCTTCTTGTTCTTGTTGAGTCATTGGTTTCGACTTTTTGGGCGTTAATTGTTTTAAAAGTTTTGTTTGCTGTTTTTTCTCTTCTTCTGTTAATGGCTTATTTTGCGCTGGCGTCAGCCGTTGTAAAATTTGTTCCATTGTTTCTTGTTTAATAATTTTTTGGTCAGAAACGGGAACAAAAAGTTTTTTTTGAAAATAAATGTATTTTGCAAAAAATACAATAATGACTAAAACAAAAACAACTAATAACAAACTTAATAATCTTTTTTTTCTCACTATTTTTTTAATCCATTCTTTCATTGATTCTATTCTACTTTTTATAAAAACATTGTCAAACAACAGCTGTGGAAAACTAATTATTAAAAATTAAAAAAACAAGGTCAACTTCTTGAAGGGATAAAACCTTTTAAAAAGTTGACCCTAATGACATTAACACCTACGGAGATGTACCCATGTACACCCCATATTGGGAACCATAGTATTGTCCCCAATTTAAGTAAGCTCCACCATCATTCCCTTCTTTCCAGTTGCACCAAGCCCACAGGTCAAACTTTTTTGTTTCGGCATCGTAGCTTGTGTAAAATTTTACATATTGACTTCCGTATGTATCAGACGACAAACATAACCAACCCTCAGTTGGATAATTTAGAATCTTTGCCCAACCCAGCAACTTTCCATTCTCTCTTATTTGAGGAAGAACCACTTCTCCGGTTGCTGTGCCCCAATGAGGAGGATTTTGAATATCCGCCTCATTAAAACTTATGGAGCCCAATTTGGCCGAATAGGCCATCCCAGAAAGCACACGGGTTGTTGGATCATAGAAGACTCCGGAAAAATCTACGATCCCAACACCAGGCTCAGTCTGATAACGCCCTCCGTATGCCAATCCATATAAGGGAATAAGTGGCGGCAGCGGGACAACCGTTACGGTTTGCGAAGCAATAAAGGAACCGTAAGTCGCAGTAATCACGGATGTTCCGGTTCCGATGGCACTTAGCATGTTTCCCAAAACGCTGACAACTTGTGACTCACTGGAAGCAATTTCGCTCTCTGCTGTTACATCTATAGTAGTGTCGTTATCATAGTAAGCCGTGACAATTGCTATGGTGGTCGCGCTAACGATTAAAGTGGTGGTGCCGAGCGCGAGCTCTATTTTTGTTAGTTGCGGAATTGGCGGTGAAGCAATCGTGGTGAAAGTCCATGTCCCACTCATCGTTGACGATCCTCTTGTGTCTGTCGCTTTTACTCTCCACTTGTATGTGGTGGAGCCTTTCAACCCCGACAGCGGATAATGCGAGACAGTCAACCCCTGCGCAATCTGCGTCAAGGTTTCTGTCCCAAACCAGACATCAAAGACCATTGGA
>JAHJSK010000020.1 GCA_018830365.1 Patescibacteria group bacterium
TGTTTTTTGACCTTTAATGGCGTCCAGGACAACCTGGACTTTTTGTTTATCTGAATACGATGTTTTTTTCATGTTTTTCTATTATACAATTATATCTTAAAAATTGAAATTTGCTGTCCAAATTTTCCAGTCCATTATAAATAATTATTCCCGGCAACAGGATCGTAGGCTTTAATTCGCGCCACGTTTTGACTAAATAAAAATTCAGTTACTTTTAAAGACGCCGCGTTGCGAATGTCATTCGTATCGCGTTTAAAAGCCAAACCCATAATTCCAACTATTTTGCCAGACCAATTAAAATTTAATTCGCTTTCAGCTCTGGCTAAAAAATTATCCAACTGCCGTTGATTGGCGGTTAAAATACTATCAACAATATCGGTGTTAACTCCTTGACTTTTTAATTGATAAAATAATGAACGAGCGTCTTTAATAAAACAACTGCCACCAGCAAACAAGCTGTTATAAAATCCCCATTCGCCAATCCGACTGTCAGTTGTTAAAACTTTACGAATATTTTCAAAACGCAAACCAATAAATTTTTCACAAACCCGTCCAACCACGTCAAAACAATTTGCTAAACGGTTAAATAAAATATAATTAGCCAACAACTTGCTGGCTGCCGCTTCATAAGGATTTACTTCAATATAATTAGTTAATGGCGATTCATAAAAACGATTGTAGATATTTCTAAAAATAGCAAAATCTTTTTCATTCCAAGCGCCAATCACAATCCGTTCTTGTTTAGTCGAACCCTCTATGGCTTTTCCTTCAACTAAAAACTCGGGGTTAGAGCCAACGCCAAAATTTTTAACTCCAAGCTCCTCCATAATTTCCTTAGTCTGATTTGTCATATTAACTGGCACGGTGCTTTTATTAATTAACAAAACATATTGATCCTGCTTTCCATTATTTCTTTTAGCTAAAATTTTGCCCAAAGTTTTTACGGCTGTTTCGTAAAAAAACAAATTAGTCTCGCCAGTATTCTCTTTTTCAGGGGTGGGCAAACATAAAAAAATCGCTTCAGTCGCGTCAATAAAATTTTTTACATCAAGCAAATCAGCGGTAAATTTAATTCTTAATTGATTTTTTATAATCAAATCGCCTAAACCTTTTTCGAACAAATTTGATTCTATTTTGTCTTTATCTAAAGACGATAAATTTTTCACCAACTCCTTATTAACGTCATAAACCAAAACATTGTGTCCGCTGTCAGCGTTAACAGTTGCTGAACAAGCGCCAACAAAACCCGCGCCAAAATACAAAAGTTTCATAATAAATTCATTATTGATTTATGCTTGCCTACGGGTTATTATTAAATAAAATGACCCAAAAGTCAATAAATTATTTTTTAAAAATTTTATATGTGTTTAGCAACGCCGGGAAAAATTATAAAAACAAACAAAGAAAAAGCCATTGTTGATTTTAATGGCATACAAAAAGAAATCAACATTTCATTAGTTAAAATTAAGGTTGGCGATTATGTTATGGTCCACGCGGGCTTTGCTATTGAAAAAATTGAAAATAAAAAGCATTAAATTTAAATCATTAAATAATTTTTTGAATTACAAAATTTTGAATTCCGAAACTAATTTTTTTTCTTTTGTCATTCCGCCTCCTTTTTGTCATTCCCTTTCTTTTGTCATTCCCGTGAAAACGGGAATCCAGGAGCAAACCATACAAACATTAAAAACAAACAAAAAGTTTAAAACCGCTATAATGCTTTTACTTAATTTCTTGTTTATTTTGCTTAAAACAAATCCCCATAGCCCCCTTTGTTAAAGGGGGTAAAAGCAAAAATCCCCCGTCCTATCAAGGGGGAGAAAGGGGGTTTAGGGGGGGGATAACAAAAAGGGTGGATTGATTAGTTTTATAATTCAAAATTAATTACAAAAAAATAATCAAATTTAAAAAATGTATTTCGTAATTTTAAAAATTTTTTCAAAAAATTCTTAAACATGAAAATAAACAAAATTATAGATGAAATTAAAATTAAAGCTGATAAAATTAAACAAACAATCCGTTTAATGGAACTTTGCGGAACGCATTCGCAGGCAGTGGCAGCGAATGGGATTAAAAATATCCAAATTGGAGCTTAAACATTAAAGAGACTTATGTTTATGAGAACGATCAAGATTGGGATATTTTAAGTATTCAATAAAATTATGATGGATGATATTTTTCAAGATAATAATAAAATTTTACCCTCCGAAGGAGAGATTGTTTTTAATCATGATTTGGATACTCTTTATACTCACGAATTTAAAAATAAAAAAGGTAAATTTTTGAACATCGTTACTTTGGATGAAGAAACTGGCATACCAAATGAAATTGATATAAATTTTCCTTATCCTACAAAAAATCGCGTTAAAATTACCCTTACTTTTATTAAAAAGCATAACGATATAAGCTCAGTATCTTTTAAGAAATTTAAGCGCTATAAAAATAAAGGTTGGGTTGAAGTTGAACTCGAACAAATAAATTTTTCCTACTTTACATTTAAAAAGTTGGTAGCATTTTTGCGGTTTCTTTTAGAGCTTAACTTGGAAGGAATTAATGAAAGAAAAATTGCATTATCAGATGATCAGTTATCAACAATTGATGATGAAACAAAGAGGAAAATTAAAACTCTTTTAATCCAAAAAGATGGCCCTAAAATTATTGAAGAACTTTTAAAAAGTGGCTTAATTACATCTTCTGATATTGTTAATATTGGTTATAGGAAAAATCAGCTGGATATTTTTGATAAATTACTACACAACCAAAACTACCCAGCGATTTATAAAAAAGAAAATAATATCAATAATTCAAAGCCCGAAATACTATGGCAACATTTTTTCAGTGTTAATGATTGGATTTTTGGTTATGGATTAGACTATAAATTCCTGGGAATTTTGCAAAAAGAAGCACATATTTCAAATACGGATTTAACGGGAAAAGAAGGAGTAATTACAGATTTTTTGCTTGGGTGTAATAAATTTACGGTGATTGTTGAATTAAAAAGACCAGACACGCAATTGTTTAAAAATAAAAACAGGTCTAGCTCTTGGTCGTTATCAGACGACTTAATTAACGCCTTTTCTCAAATACTCGAACAAAAAGCAAGCTGGCAAATACAATCAGAATTAAACGCAAATAGTAATTTTGATGATGATGGCAAAGCTATCAAACAAAAAACAATTGATCCTAAAACAATATTGATAATAGGAAATTCAGATCAATACGCAGGCGAAACAAAGGAGCAACAAATTAAAGCAAAAAGTTTTGAGTTATTTCGTAGAGATTCAAGAAATATTGAGATTATTACATTTGACGAATTGTTCGAGAGGGCTAAATTTATAGTACAGCATAAGGTATAATAATTGAGGCGGCGCGGACAGGATTGGCGGCAGACAGGCCTGTCTGCCGACAGGCAGGGGCGGGGCGGGAATTTATTTTTCCTTTCACATAACAATTTACAGAGGTCAGACCTCTGTAATGGAAAATCAATTTGTAAAATCGCTTGCCCCCACACTAATGTATTGATGTGAGGGCTTGCTCAAAAATGAAAAAAAATAAATATGGATAAAATCGTTTTGGTTGGCGTAATCAAAGATAAACGCGACCTCAATATTCTTTTGACTAAAAATTGGTATCGGATTCCGGTGGCTCATGCGCCAACGCGACAATTCAACTATCTCGCATTTTATCAACCCGCTCTGTTCGGCAGTCAAGGAAAGCGCATTCAATATTATGCTCGCGTTTTAAACTATCAAATTATCAGAAGAAATAATTTATTGCCAGACGAGCCAAGCCATTGCAGGGCTCATAATTATTATTTTCAGATTAAAGTTGGAAAAATAGAAAAACTGCTTCAACCAATCAAGAACATAATGCCGCGTCGTATTTCTTTCGGTTTTACCACATTAAATCATTTATTAAAATCAAAGAACATTTTACAGCTTTACAGCATTGCTCCAACAGAGCAAATTATAGGGTGCGCGATGAAGCGGGCTGGCATCAAAGCAATTGCCCAATACCATATTTTAAGCGGCAAGAAGCGATGTTGTCTTGATTTTGCTGTGTTTTGTAGACAAGGATTGATTGCTATTGAGTGCGATAATAAAAAGGCTCATTCCAATCCGCGCCAGCGAGAAAAAGACAAAATAAAAACCGCTTTTCTTAAACAAAGCGGTTGGAATGTTATCCGTTTAATAGAGAGCGATATTGTCTCTAATTTGAATAACTGCATTGCGAAAATAAAAAAAGCGGTTCAAAAACTTGGCGGACAATGAACCAATTTTAGCGCGTCTTTAATGAGATTAAGAGAGAGCGGATTTTTTGAAATTTTGCATTTCATAATTCAAGGTATCTATTTTGACATTTCCAATTTGGTGGGCGTTGGAGGAGTTGAACCTCCGACCTTTTCGATGTCAACGAAACGCTCTACTGCTGAGCTAAACGCCCAAGTGTGGCGGGCAAACTGCGCCAAACGCCCTTCCATTGGGCGCGGAAGGAATCGGACCTTCTACCTATTGTTTATAAGACAATTGTTCTACCAATGAACTACGCGCCCATCAAAATTTTATGAAGCGAAATTTGGGCAACAAATGTCTTTTTTATTTTGACGGATTTAATTGTTTTTGTTAGCAAAGACAGGTTTATTTTTTTTCAACATTAGAACGACTCTGCCGTGAATTTGCAGTGCCAATACATTGGCGCGGGCGCGAGCTTACTGCGCGTGAGTTTACCAAATTTTCAAATTCTTGTTTTTCAATTGTTTCTTTTTCTATTAAAACATTTGCTATTTTTTCTAAAATCTTTCTTTTTTTAATTAGGGTTTCCATAGTTTTCTTTTCCGCTGATTTTATAAATTTTTCTGTTTCTTCATCAATAAGTCCAGCGATTTTTTCTGAATAGTTTTTTTCTGTTTCTGTTTCCATTCCCAAAAAAGACAATATTTCTCTTTTGCCAAAAGTAATTGGTCCTAATTTTGACATTCCAAATTTAGTAACTAAATTCCGAGCCACAATACTGGCTTTTTCTAAATCATTTGCCGCTCCAGTTGATGTTTCTTTGAATATTAAATTTTCCGCGCAATAACCGCCTAATAAAACCGAAAGCTCGGCTAAAAATTCTGATTTTGTTTTTATCTGTTTTTCTTTTTTTGGCAAAATCAAAGTATAGCCAGCGGCTAATCCTCGCGCAACAATGGAAACCTTCCGCACCTCTTCTGCGTCGGGAAGAAAGTGAGCCATTAAAGCGTGTCCTGCTTCATGAAAAGCTGCTATTCTTTTTTCTTTGTCAGACAAAAGATGGCTTTTCCTTTCTGGCCCTAATAAAACTTTTTCAATTGATTCCAAAAGTTCTTTTTGAAAAATTTGCGTTTTGTCGCGCCTAGCCGTTAAAATAGCCGCTTCGTTAACAAGGTTTGCCAAGTCAGCCCCGGAAAAACCGGGTGTTCGTTCGGCAATTTCAAGCAAATTAACATCTTTTACCAAGGGTTTGCCTTGGCAGTGAATTTCCAAAATTTTTTCTCTTTCTTTAATATCAGGCAAGTCCAAAACAACTAACCTGTCAAATCTCCCTGGTCGCAATAGCGCTGGGTCAAGATGTTCCGGTTTATTGGTCGCGGCCATTACAATTACTCCCGTGTCTCTTTCAAACCCGTCCATTTCAGCTAAAATTTGATTTAAGGTTTGCTCTCTTTCTTCGTGTCCTCCGCCTATGCCGGGCATTCTTGTTTTACCAATAGCGTCTAATTCATCAATAAAAACAATGCTCGGCTGATTTTTTTTCGCCATTTCAAATAAATTTCTTGCTCTGCTTGAACCAACTCCGACAAAAAGTTCAATAAAAGCTGAACCAGCAATTGAGAAAAATGGAACTTTTGCTTCGTTGCTGACCGCTCTTGCTAACATTGTTTTTCCAACTCCCGGAGGGCCCACCAACAGAACTCCTCTGGGAATTCTTGCTCCTATTTTCAAAAATTTTTCTGGATTTTTTAAAAAATCAACCACTTCTTTTACTTCTTCTTTTGCTTGTTCAATTCCCGCAATGTCTTTGAAAAATATTTTTTCGCTCTTGGTTTTCCCGTCGCCAAAAAGTTTAGCTGGAGCGCGCAAAAAACCAAAAGTTTGCGACGCGCCGGTTTTTGCTTGTTTAAAAATAGACCAAAAAAACCAGACAAAAATTAAAAGAGGTAAAACAAGAGCCAGTAAGGGAACCAACCAACTTGCTACGCTCTCTTTTTCTTTTTCCACTTTTATATCAATGCCAGCGAGTTTTTCTTTTTCTAAGCCGTAATTATTTAAGGACTCTAAAAGAGAAACTCCTGTTTCTTTTCTAACCAAGAATTTTTCTTCGGATTTATAAACAATCGCGATTTCATTTTGAGAAATCGTAATTTGTTTAATTTTCCCCTCTTTTAATTCCTGGACAAATTTACTAAAAGAAATTTCCTTGGGAGCGATATTTTGAGCAGGAGTGAATAAAGCAAAGAGGCCTGAAATAATAAGAAAAAAAAGAATGACAGAAAGAAAATTTTGAACAATTTTTTTCATAAATAGACATTATTACAAGCGAAACGAGTGGAGCGAATAAGGAATTATGAATTAGGCGGAATATAAAAAACATTAAAAAAATATGAAAACATGAGAGCATAAAAACATGAAATCAAATTGTTTTAATGCTTTATTGCCAAGAAGCTAAAAAGCTACAAGCTAAAAAGCTAATTTATATTTTTAATGACAGATAAATTTGATTGTCAGCGATTTTAATAATTTTGGCTTTTACTTTTTGCCCCAGTTTAAGAATCTCTTCTGGTTTCGCTTCTTTTTTTTCAGAAATTTCCGATGGATATAAAAGTCCTTCGCAACCCTCTTCAATGCCAACAAATGCTCCAAAGCTTGTGATCCCCGTTATTTTTCCTTCCACAATATCTCCTATTTGATACTTTTTTTCTTCCTTTTTTTCTTCCCCCTTTTCTTTTTTTAATGTTTTACCAGGCATTATTGCTTTTTCTGATAAAATCAGCCGTTCTTTTTTTGAATCAAGGTCAATGATTTTTACCTTAAAGGTTTGATTGATAAATTTTTGCAAAACAGCCATTATTTTGATTCTGTCATCACTTTCTATTTTGGGATAATGCTCCGGAGAAAGTTGAGATAAAGGCAAAAAAGCTGAGACCCCTTTAATTTCTGAAATCAACCCCCCTCTGTTTGTTTTTGTAATTTTAATTTCAATGATTTCATTTTTTTCTTTTAAGTTCTTTAGTTCTTTCCAAACAACTTCTTTTGACGCGGCCATTATTGATAATTCCCGATAGCCATTTTCATCTTCTAAATTTGTTATTTTGGCCAAAACATTGTCGCCTATTTTTAAAGGTTTTAAGATATTTTGAGATTTATAAAATTCGTTTCCATAAATCACTCCGATTCCTCTGATCCCCAAATCCAAATAAACAGCGCTTCTTTCTTGCGCCACGATTTTTCCCTCAACAATCTCGCCAACTCTTGAAGTGTTAATTGTTTCTGTTTCTATTGTCTTTTTTAAAGGTTTTAATTTAATAGGCATAATAAAAGCGTAAAGCGTAAAGCGTAAAACAAAAAAGTCAAAATGCAAAACGCAAAA
>JAHJSK010000108.1 GCA_018830365.1 Patescibacteria group bacterium
GCATTCTGTTTTTGTAAGTTTACCAGTTTTTCCACACAATCCGCAACGAGGATAATCTTTGGACAATTTTGTATTGCGATATTTTTTTATTTTTTGCTTTTTTCTTTGTGCCATATTTGTTATTTCCTTTTATTTTTAAACACTTTCCGACATGATCGAATGAGCGGACAAATTGAGTATAGCAAATTTTAAACGCGCGATGAAAACGTCTATTTAAATGCAATTTTCCATCGCTTGTCTGGATTATCAAATTTAATTTTTTTGGGCTCAAAAAATTCTGGGTCAAATTTGCCGCCAATCCATTCTAATAACTCTCTGTGCTGTTCATGTTTAGGATTTTTTATGGCTTGCAAAAGATTCTCATATCCACAAACTCCTCCGCAATCTTCAGGCGGGCAAGCTCGTTCACCCGCGACACATACAGGATAATTAATATTCTTATCTCGAGCAAGTATTTTTTCCAATTTTATTTTATGATACCAATCATCGCCAAAATCATAAATATAATCCGCTGAATTATTTTCCATAGAAAAATATTCTGCTATTTTTTGCTCCCAACCAGGAAGCTCTTTGGTGTCCATCCATTCTTCGTCTGGAATTCCTATTTCTACTTTCATTTTTGTACAAGGATCAACTATTTCAAATCGATGAAGATGATAATCTTGCCAGGGCATTACATCCTGAATAGCAACATGCAGATCCCAAAATGAATAAGTTTCTGGAACTTGTATTTGTCGCCAAATAAGCGGATTGATATCGTCAATACTAATTTTAAATTGATATACTTGATTAAATTTTTTTTCCATATTGTACAGTTATTTAATAAAACTCAAAATGCGGCATTTTTAAAATGCTCTGCAAACATTTATTCAAAGAAATGACGACTTCATAAGTAATATCCTGCCACTCGCCAGTATGCCTCATATAATACAAATAACATTTGACTTGGCTAAAATATGTTATTCGAGCAAATTTATCTTCATATTCGGGCACAATTGCATTTGGTCTTAAATCTTTGTATTTAGCAATAAACAAAATATGATTTCGGTACCATTTGCAATAGATATCAATCAGCTGCCTTTCCTTTTTGTTATCGGGATCAAAGAGTTTAATCTTGCCAATCTTTAATTTAACATCAATGAATCGATCGCATTTTTGTTTAATCGTTATTTTTTCACAAGCTGAAATTTTAGGATTAGCGGCTCGAGGATTAAATATCCATCTTTTTTTTGACATAGTATTTTTAAACCAACTAATTGTTAGTTATTTTCTTGTTTTGTTTTCGATTCCCATTTCCACTTACAAATTTCATTTGTCCATTAGCCCTTACTCGTTAAATATGTCTATGTATTCTTTGTATATATAGGATTGCCCATATTTTTGGTCTTTGTTTTTTTGCGTCAAAATCCCGAGTTTAATAAATCTATCAATAACCGTCTGTGCTCCGGCGCGAGTAAAGCCAGTCCATTTTTGAATCGCGCTAACATTTACAATTGGTTGAGTATAAAGTTTCGGCAACACCAAAGCGGTACTTTCCGAAGCGCGTTTCCCCAATTTTTGAATTTTCAAAATATCCTTTTCGCGCAAAGCTGTAATTTTTTTGACAATATCTATCGCTTCATTGGCAATCTCAATAACACCATCAAGAAAAAAATCCACCCATTCTAATATATTCCCGTTATGATAACCGAATAATTTTTCGTAATATAATTTTTGATGTTTTTTAAAAAAAGACGATAAAAATAAAACTGGTTTTTCTAAATAGCCCTCCTTCCAAAGATAAAAAGTAATAAGCATTCTCCCTGTTCTTCCATTGCCATCTAAAAATGGATGGATTGTCTCAAATTGCGCGTGTATAATTCCAGCTTTTATTACTGTCGGCATTGTGTCATTTGTATGGATAAATTTTTCAAGATTATTAAGCGCAGAATTCATTTCATCAATTGGCGGCGGAACAAAATGCGCGTTGTCCGGCCTTGTGCCGCCGATCCAATTTTGACTTTTTCTAAATTCTCCCGGGTCAGAAAAATGAGTGGCGCAAGCCGTCTGCATGAGTTGCTTGTGTAATTCTTTAATAAAACGCAAAATCATTGAAAAATTATCATTCGTCATCCTCTTTATGCCAAAATTCAGCGCCTTAATATAATGCAAAATATCGTCAACATCTTCCGGGATATCAGTGTTTATTTTTGCTTCAGCCACAATAGCGTCAATCATTGTCGCTCTTGTTCCTTCTATCTGACTGGACGAAGCCGCGTCTTTTCGCAAATACATTAAAAGAAAAAAATCTGAATTCGGAAGCAGTTTTGTTATCCCATCCAACTTGCCAAGCAAGCGAGTGGCTTCATTATTCTTTTTTAAAATTTTTGAGTCAAAACAAAAACCTTTTTTTGGAGGAAAAAAATTAGGAATAAAAGCTTTAAATCCGGCTTTTTGCATTTTAAATTCGCCTATTCTAATGTTTTGCATAGTTTGTCTATATCTTATTTGTGATGTATACAAAGTATATTATTTTGTATATATCGTGTCAATAGATGTATACAAACTTTTTACTGGTTTCATTTTTTGACCAGATATGCAATTTTTCTCTCCGAGAAAAATTGCTTTGGCGAGATGTAGCAATGGGATGATCGATTTACCCCTCACCTTTTTAAACAAAAAGGTGAGGGGTTTGCTCAAACAGCATGTTTGCTTTCAAGATAAATCCCTCACCTTTTTCCCTTCGGAAAAAAGGTGAGGGATAAATACTTTCCGATATGATAAATTTTGCAATTCAAAATAATTTTAAACTTTAATGCGAGCGATTATCCCACGGGAAGATTTAACGGAGCTGTTCCTTTTTTAGACATAATCCGAGGCACGCCTGACGGCAGAGTGTTTGCCTGAATAGGAAAATGAAAAATAGTGGCTAATTCCTCAATATTTAAAATCATATTGCCCTTGCCTGTCATTGCGGGGTGCAAAGGAGTAAATCTTTTAATATATTTTTCAAAAATGTCTCTTTTTTTTACATATAATTCTCTATCCCGAAAAAAATAATGGACTTTCGTCCTTGTTCCAGCCCAAAGAATAATAGTGTTTAAATTCGCTGTGCTAAAATGCGCAAAATAATTTCTAGCAATAGCGGCGTGAGCCCCGTTATAAGCGTCTTTTTGGTAAATATAAAGAGCGCGGATATTGGTCTTAAAAGCGTTTTTGGAAATCTTTTTTTCTATTGCTTCAAGAATATTTTTTTCTCCCGGGGTAATTTGTGTTTTTGATTCAGCGGGCTTTTCAGTTTCGCCAGAAGAAAATATATTAAAAATTAAAATATCAATGACTTCTTGAATTATTGACTTCCCCGGCTTAGCCGGACCCGGACGCTGAGCTATTTTATTAATCTTTTTCTGAGCTTCGTCCATCCATGGAATTTCTTTGCAATTGATAATAGGAGCGGCTATGATTTGAAACCAAAATTGCTCTCCCTTTTTTAGTTTGGTCATTGCTTCCATTAAAGAAGTTAAAGGGTCAATTTTTTTTTCAGCTTCCTTTACTAACTCTGGCGTGCTTGGTTCAAAAAACTCATAGGTTTTTATAGGCAAACAATCACTGGGTTTTAAAAATACATAATCCTCTCCCTTTAAGTCGTATGTTTTATTAGGAATATCTTGCGGAACATTTTTAGTATAATCGTCAGCTTCAAAAATTTCCGCTTCGGGGTAATGAGATTGAATAATGGTTTCCGCGTACCCGCGCTGATCTTTAGGTAGCCGCAAATAAAAATGGACATCTCCTTCAATGCCTAAAATTTCAAAAGAAAACCAGGAAGGGGCCACGGGCAAAGAGCCCTCGCACCATTTTTCCCGCCAATTAGGCGCGCTATAAAGCATCCATATAGAGGAAAAAAGATCTTCCATTGCGCGGAACGGTTTCCCAATTTCTCCGGGTGGAATAATTTCCAAAATTACCCATTCTTTTTTTGGATACCAAACATGCCAGTTAACCCAATACAAATACAGGGAAACAGCTGGAAAATAAAGAACAATGGGCAGGAATAACCACCACCAAGTTTTTAAAATAAGTAAAAATATAGAAACTATCAGCTCTTGTGTCATTTTTAAAACGGTTTATCTAAAAAAAAGGAAGTGAGTAAAATCAAAAAAAACCCGATTAAAAAAATTTTAAAAGTACAAAAAAGAGAGACCGATATTCCGATTAAAATATTTTCCCCCTCTTTTTTGTCCCGCTCTGTCCAAAGCAAACAAAAATAAGAAAAAATTGCAAAAAAAATAAGGGCTAATATTGATAAAATTTTTATAGCAACACTCAAAAATAACATAACCTTTATCATCAAACGAAGCCCCGCTTAGCGGGGCAAGCGAGGGAAAACAAAAACAAAGTTTTTGTTTTCACGACCCGCTTCGCCGTAGCTCAGCGAGGCGAGCCC
>JAHJSK010000021.1 GCA_018830365.1 Patescibacteria group bacterium
AATTTAGTTTTTGGGAATAAAAATAATATGCTCAACAAAGAAACAAAAGAAATAAAAATAAAACAAGAAAATGCAATTTATGTTTTTATTGATGCGTCAAATGTTTGGAATGCGGTTAAATCGGTAAAAAAGTTTATTGAATATAAAACTCTTAAAGATTATTTTAAGAAAAATTTTAATGCAGACAAAGTTGAAATTTTTTATTACGACGCCTATCCAAGAATTGGAACAAGGGATTATGACTTAAACGGAAAGCATAAGTTTTTTACATATCTCAAGAAAGGGCTTGGTTTTACTGTGAGGAAAAAAGAGCTAAAAAGAATCTCTGTCATCAGCGAGAACGGCGAATCCATCATAGAAAAAGGGAATATGGATGTGGATATAACGATTGATGTAATGCATAATATACAGAAATATAACATAGCAATATTTTTTAGCGGAGATGCCGATTTTTTGGCGCTGGTGAATTATTTGAAAAATGCCGGCAAAAAGGTCTATATTTTTTCGTCAAAAGATAATATTTCTCACGAACTAAAAATTGGCGGGAATGGTTATTTTGACTTGAGAGATATAAAAGAGCTTTGGGGTAAGGATTTAAAATATCGCATAAGCGGATAAAAACAAAACCACCCTCGATTAAGAGGGTGACCCTAGGATGTATAACCCTAACGGTTCTATGGATAGAACCGAAAGACATTATCAGCATATCAAGCCGATATTACTTGTCAAGCGTCATCTGGGGATAACTAAAGAGTCGCCAAAGAGCAAAAATTTAATTTTTGGAGGTAGTATGATATTTTTAGAGAATTTATTTTTTTAACGAGAATTTAAAAATCGCTCTCGTTCTTCTTACTTTAAAATATGGTCTAAAATCAGATAGAGATTGGGCTTTCGATGATACTAAAACCACTTTACAGCAAACAATATGTCAGGAATAAAAAATTTAAAAAAAGCGAGCGAGCGCATTAAAAAAGCCATTAACAATAAAGAGAGCATTGTTCTTTTTAGCGATGCTGATTTGGACGGAGTTACTTCTTTAATAATTTTAGAAGAAACAATAAAAAATTTAGGAGGCAAAATTTCTTTTTGTTATTTTTTTAACAGAGGAAAAGAGGGGAATGGTTTAACAGAAATTGCTTTAGATTTTTTGAAAAAATATTCTCCCGGGTTATTGATTTTATCGGATTGCGGCGTTGGAAATTTTAAAGAAGTGGAAATGGCTCAAAAATTAGGATTTGAAGTAATTATTGTTGACCATCATTTGATATTGGGGAAAATTCCCAAAGCGGAAATTGTTATTGACTCAAAACAAAAAACTGATAAATATGCGTTTAAATTTTTGGCTGCTTGCGGTGTTTGTTTTAAATTGAGCCAAGAGCTTTTAAAGAATAAAAAATCTTTTGCATTAGAGCAAAGTTTGTTGGAATTAGCCGCTATTGGAACTATCTCTGACAAAATGCCATTAGAAGAGGACAATAAGGTCTTAGTTGAGCAGGGATTGGCTCATTTACCTTTTACTTTGCGTCCTGGTTTGAAAGTTTTTTTAAAAATTTTTGAGCAAGAAAAATATTCTTTAAATGAAATTGTTCAAAAAATCATTTCTATTTCACAAATAACAGAAATGAAAAATCACTCAACAGAAAGTTATAAACTTTTAACTTGCGCCAAAGATAAAAAAATTGAAAAAATAGCAAAAAAACTCATTGAAAAATCTTTAAACCGATTGGACATTATAAAGCAATGCGTTCAAAAAATAGAACAAAAAATTTCCTTTGATGATGTTTTTGTTTTTGAGGGCGGGGAAGATGTCCCTGTTGATTACACGGGTTCTATTGCTTCAAGACTTTTTGCTAAATTACAAAAACCCATTTTTATTTTTTCTGTTAAAAATAACAGGGCTCGAGGATCTGTCAGAGCTCCCAAAACAATAAATAGCGTTGACGCCTTAAATCATTGTTCTTTTTGCCTTGAGGATTTTGGCGGGCATGCTCCAGCTTCAGGGTTTTGTTTGAAAAAAGAATTTTTAGAAAAATTCAAAACCTGTATTGAGGAATATTTTTTAAATCTTGATAAAGATTAAACGCGTCTCCATCCTTTTTTGCGAACCAGATAATTATTAGTCAACAAAATACACCCCAGACAAATGTCTAGGGTGCATTAGAATTAAAAACATTCCAACATTCTCAAGAATGTTGGAATGTTTTTAAAATAACTCGACAAACACTCGCGATCAAAACCGCAATCTTTATCGTAGAATAAAATTTAAAAATGCAATTTAATTTATTTTTCGGATTGTATACTGCTTAAAATTTCTTTTACTTTTTCTAAGCTGTCCCAATTATAAACAGAAATTGCATAAATATTTTTAAACGAAGCGAGATCCTGCTTAGCGGGAATTATTTTTTTAAGAATATCCAATTTCTTTTTTATTTCCTCTTTTGATACGGCATCGCTCTTACTCAAAAATACATACTCTGTTTTTTTTCCAAGCTTTTTGCTATGCGCCGCAAGTTCATGTTTGACTGTTTCATAATCTTTTGTTGGGTTTTCCGATTCCGCGGAAATCAGATGAAACAAAACTTTTACCCGTTCAATATGGCGAAGGAATCTCATACCTAAGCCCTTGCCTTCGGACGCGCCCTCAATAAGTCCGGGAATATCCGCGAGAATAAGTTCGTGATATGTCCCTAAATTCGGCTCAAGCGTTGTAAAAGGATAATTTGCGACTTTGGTTTTTGCTTTTGTAAGCTCATTAAGCAAGCTGGATTTTCCCGCGTTTGGCAAACCAATAATTCCCACATCAGCGATAAATTTAAGTTCCAATTTCACAATAAAACTTTCGCCAGACAGGCCATTCTGAAATTGTTTAGGGCTAATATTACGCGAAGAACGAAAAAGAAAATTTCCTTTACCTCCGAGCCCGCTTTTCGCGGCAAGAATTCCTTCGCCAATTTTTAGCATTTCTTCGGTTTTAATAATTTGCGAAGACGCGTTATCAAATTTTTGAATCACCGTGCCAACAGGAATTTTTAAAACAAGGTCTCTTCCATTATTGCCGTCTCTAAATTGACTACGGCCATCCTCGCCGTTTTCTGCTCTAATATCTTTTTTATGTCTGAATTGATTCAAGGCGCTCAAATCAGAAACAGCTTCAAAATAAATATTGCCGCCTTTGCCGCCTTTGCCGCCAGTCGGACCCAAGCTCATCATGTTTTTATTAAACGCCGCCGAGCCCTTGCCGCCGTTGCCAGCTTGTATTTTAATTGTGACCTCGTCAATTAACATATTGGATTAGCTTGTAGTTTTTTAGCTTGTAGGTTTGCAAAAAATAAGGTTAAAGATTAAAGTTGTCAGTTGTCAGATGAATTTTGAGTTTTGACATTTGAGCTTTGAGTTTACTTAAACCCTGTTAATAAGATTATATTAGATTGCAAAACAGAAGTAAAATGCAAAACTAATTTCTACGGTGTTTTCCGGTTTAAATATTTCCCCAAACTTTTTCACTAGATTTTTTATGTCAAAAATTGGCACCAAATAAGCAATTTTTCTCAGAGAGAAAATTTGCTTTGGCGAGATGCGGTAATGGGACGATTAGTTTACCCCTCACCTTTTTGAACAAAAAGGTGAGGGGTTTACTCAAACATCTCAATTTGCTTTCAAGATAAATCCCTCACCTTTTTCCCTTCGGAAAAAAGGTGAGGGATAAATACTTTCCGATATAATTATAAACTATTTTTCAAAAAGATTTAGATAAATATTTTTCATCGCGATTGATCCTTCTATTTTAATATAATTCAATAATTCTTTTTTTTCTTTTTCTCTCGTGTCTTCCAAATTCAATCTTAACTCTTTAATCGCAGTTTTGTTTCCTAAAAGATTTTTTCTTAAATACAAAAAATCAAACAACGCTTTAATTTTTGTCGCTCTATAAATTAAAAAGTTATTTTTTTTCGCCACATCAAAACCCAAAAACAAGCTGTCTTTTATTTTATGATAAAAAAAATTTCCAAATTTATTAGAAAAAACAGCTGTTTTATTTTTTGTCATCAAGGTAAAAATTTCCGGGATTTCAGTTAAAATATTATTTTTGTAGAGAATATAGTCCAAACTTAAATAAGACGGCGCGTAAATTTCACTCGCCAAAAATTCAAGAAAATCCGAGTATTCTCCTTTTGACTTAGAATTTTCAACGAATTTTTTTGATGTGTAAACGCCTTTTTTTGATTTCCGCGACAAAATCACCCGCAAATAACCTTTTTTAATGCCTGATATTCCAAGATTTTCCACGCGAACAATCGGCAGTTTTTCCACTAAATCAATAATTTTTTTACTTTTTTTCTCGTTTCTCATAATATGCATCTATTGTATATTATTAGAAATGAATGTCAAGCGCATATCTTGTACTCCCCAACCAATTCCTGCTGCCCATGGATTGCTAAAATGAAAACTGACTTTCCGGTGTTTTTCTTGCTTTAAATATTTTTCCCAAATTTTTTCCAAAAATACCCCTTGACTTTTTTTTTGACAATTTGCTACAATGGTGGTGACATAAAGTTCTTTTAAAATTTTTTGAAATATCATTCTTGCTCTTCATTATGGGTTTGTTCCAGCATTCCTGTACCAACCTGTTTTTCTGGCTGCAAAGGAGCAAACACTTTTGTCATTCCCTCGTAGAAATTGAAATCCATTGTATGGGGGGACTGGGGCAAACCGCTGGAAAGCTGAATATCGCAATTAGCCGAGTCGGTCAATGTTTCAAAAATTAAATCCACTCCCAGATCTTTTTGAACAATCCGCCATTTTTTTAGATATTTTTTTCCCGCGTCAAACGCTTGGCTATATTCATACTTTTCAATTTGAAAATTTCCAACAGTTTGCTGCGGCTTGCCAGGAATCAAAAGGTCAAAATTAGTATATCCTCCTGGCTGGCGATTTCCTTTTTGGTCAAAAATTTCCCAATAAACACCTCTTGTTCCTGCTGGCAAAGAGCCGACATTTTCAGAGAGTATAAAACTTGCCCAGTAATGGTTTGGCTTTATGTTTTTCCAATAAAGAGGTTGAATAATGGCGCTGTTAAGAGGAATATTAAATTTTTGAAAATCAACCCAGAATCCCTGCTCCAGCGGCAAAGACACATACAAAGAATCCACACCCTGTCCCATTGGAATAATCCCATCTCCGCTTTCATAAATAATGGGCTGGTTAAGGTTTAATGTTTTGTTTATTTGAAATCTATTTTTGTTTTCCCCTTGTTCGCGCGACTGCCCGGGGCAAGATAAAGGCCAAGACAAATCAACATTTAATTTGAATTCGCTTAACCCGGCTTTTGTCTGATAAAATTTTAAAGATTCAGAGTTGTTTTTAAAAAAAAGATTAACTTTGTTTTGAGCTTCAAAAAAAGATCCAGTAGCAATGTGAAATTGAAAATCTATGTTTTGTTTTTCATCGCGTTTTTCATGGTTTTCTTTTTTGCATTTTGCGTTTTCGTCAATAATTCCATAAAGCAAATAAGCGGATTTGTCTGTTTGCTGCGCGGAAAAAGTTCTAATAATAGCGGCCCAAAAAGCAATTCCTTTTTCCGGGATAGTTTGAGCGATATAAAACCAGCCAGAGTTCATTTTGGGATTAAAATACAAAAATTCAGCGATGTTTTTTTCTTTTTCACTGATTTTTGACGAGAAATTTAAAAGAAGAAAAAAATTTCCGAAATTTCCGAAGGGCTTTTCAATCACTTTGTTTAGTGTTTTCCAATTAATAGCTTCCTCTAAAACATTCCAACTATTAATTTTTTCCCAAACTTTATTTTCTATTTTAATGGGCGCCCATTCTTTTTGCCAAGTTGAAACCGTTGAGGAATGGTGGAGCGTTAAAGGCGCTGAAAAATAACAAAGCGCTGAAATTCCGACAATGACAAAAATAACGCGAATAGAGGATATCAACCCTATATTATCTGCGCTCGCCTCGCCTCGCTTCGCGGGCGAAGCGGGTCGGAAAAATAAAAACTTCGTTTTTGCTTTTTCTCTCACTCGCTTGATAATAATCAAAATACTTTTTTTAGAAAAAAACCAATGAATCATAAAATGTAAAAAATATTTAACAGATAACAACTTTAATCTTTTGTCCCTTCGGGACATCACCCGCAGGGCGATCGTCCTACGGATGACCACCCGCAGGGTGGCAACTTTAATCTTAAAAACGAAACGCCCTGCCCTTTTCCATTTAAGATTTTCCAGAAAATAAATTTACGTGGGTAAGCTGCAATTAGAACCAAAAGGTTTTAAT
>JAHJSK010000022.1 GCA_018830365.1 Patescibacteria group bacterium
TATCCGTGTTCTTAAAAAATTGGGATTCTATGAATTGCGTCAAAAAGGAGCGCATATTTGTTTCAAACATCTTGATGGCAGATTTACTTTAATCCCGCGGCATAGCAACGAGGATATTGGACGAGGTCTTTTGCGTCAAATTTTTCGCGAAATTAATCTTTTTCCCGAAGAATTTTCGAAATTACCATAACAAAAGATTTGTGATTTTTGTTTGATAATAGAGAGCATTAACTCTATATTATCTACACTTGCTCAGGAAAATAAAAACTTTGTTTTTATTTTCCTTCACTTCGTTTGAAAATTAAAAAAATGATATTTAAAAATTTTTCCAAGTCAAAAATTTCTTTACCTCTTCCTTTTTTACTGACTCACCAAAAAGAAAGCTGGAAGCAATTCTTAAAAGAAGATCTAAGAGAAATTTTTAAAGAAACTTTTCCTATTCGCGACTACACTGGGAAGCAATTTGAGATTGATTTTATTGATTTCAAGCTGGATAAGCCAAAATATAAAACAGAGCTCCAAGCTAAAGAAAGGGAGGATACTTTTGATGTGCCTTTGAAAATCAATGTTTCTTTACGCAATTTAAAAACTGGAGGACTTAAAAAGCAAGAAGTTTTTTTAACCAACATTCCTTTATTAACAAAAAACGCCACTTTTATTATCAATGGCGTAGAAAGAGTAATTATTCCTCAGCTTATTCGTTCTCCCGGAGTATTTTTTACATCCAGAGTTTTTCGCGGGAAAAAACTTTTTGGAGCAAAGATTATTCCTTGCCGCGGGGCATGGCTTGAATTTGAAACTGACATTTCTGGTTTTTTGGGAGTAAAAATAAATCGTCAAAGAAAAGTTGCCGCAACTACTATTTTGCAGGCATTTGGCTATTCCATATCTTCAATTAAAAAAGAATTTGCAGATATAGATAGTGGGGAAATAAAATATATTCAGAAAACTCTTTCACGAGACGCTAGCTCAAATCAAGAAGAGGCGCTAATGGAAATTTACAAAAAACTCCGACTGGGCGAATTAGTAAGCCCTGACGCAGCCCGGGATTTAATTTGGAATATGTTTTTCAATTTTCAGAGATATGATTTGGGTAAAGTGGGAAGATGGAAAACTTGGCAGAGATTGCCGGAATTAAAAGCAAAAACGCTCAAGGAAAAAGATGAAAAAATTTTTAATAAAGAGAAAATAGATGAACAAATTAACGCAAAAAATAGAATTTTAAAACCAGAAGATATTCTTTTTACGCTCAAGGAAATAGTTAAATTAAATAATACTCCTCATGCTGAAGCGGATCAAATTGACCATTTAAGCAATCGTCGGATAAAAAGCCTTTCTGAACTTATAGGGTCTAGATTTAGGGTGGGACTAATGCGGCTAAGAAGAGTTATGCAAGACAAAATGTCAACCTTGGATTCAGCCGACCCTGCTCCTTTTCAAATAATAAATCCAAAGCCAGTAATGGCTGTGTTGCAATCTTTTTTTGCTTCTTCACAGCTTTCTCAATTTATGGATCAGGAAAATCCTTTATCAGTGATTGAGAACAAAAGAACATTGAGCTCCACTGGACCCGGCGCATTAACCAAAGAAAGAGCAAGATTTGAAGTAAGAGATGTTCAGCCCTCTCATTATGGAAAAATTTGTCCCGTGCAAACCCCTGAAGGTCCGAAAGTAGGTTTAATTTCGCACCTTGCTTCTTATGCCAGAATTAATGCTTTTGGTTTTTTGGAAGCGCCTTATTTCAGGGTAAAAAATGGCAAAATTACTTCCGAGGTTTGTTACCTTTCAGCTATTGAAGAAGAGAGACACAATATAAGCAGCGCTGATATAGAAATAGACAATCAAGGATATATTGTTCCGAAAGAAGTTGAAGCCAGAGCAAAAGGAGAACTTCAAGTTGTGGAAAGAGAAAAAATTGATTTTATAGATGTTGCTCCAAACCAGCCAATCAGCATTGCGACTTCTCTAATTCCTTTTTTGCAAAACGACGACGCTAACCGGGCATTAATGGGTTCCAATATGCAAAGACAAGCTGTTCCCTTACTTTTAACTGAGTCCCCTTTAGTCGGCACTGGGGTTGAGGAAAATGTTGCGCGAGATTCTGGAGAGGAAATAATTGCCAGAGATAATGGAGTAGTGCAAAAAATTGACGCAGCGCAAATTAAAGTTAAATTAGAAAATTCAAAAATAATCACTTATAATCTTCGAAAATTTAGCAGAGGAAATCAATACACATCTTACAACCAGAGGCCGATTGTCAAAAAAAATGAAAAATTTAAAAAAGGTGATATTTTAGCCGATGGAGCGGCAATGTCAAATGGACGACTTTCTTTGGGAAAAAATGTTTTAGTCGCTTACATTCCTTTTCGGGGGCACAATTTTGAGGATGCCATTGTTGTTTCTGAAAAACTTATTAAAGAAGATGTTTTTACCAGTGTTCATATAAAAGATTTTACTTGCGATGTTCGCGAGACCAAATTAGGTCCAGAAATTACAACTTGCGACATTCCGAATGTTTCTGAGGAAAAATTAAAGGACTTAGATGAAGAGGGAATTGTCAGGATTGGGGCGGCAGTAAATGCTGGCGATATTTTGGTTGGTAAAATTTCTCCCGGAGGAGAAAAAACTTTAACAGCCGAAGAAAGATTGTTAAAAGCCATTTTTGGAGAAAAAGCCAAAGACGCAAGAGACACTTCTTTGAGAATGGAGCATGGCAAAAAAGGAAAAATAATTAGAATCAAAATTCTTTCCGCTAAGAATGGCGACAATTTGCCCAGCGGAATTATAAAAAGAATTGTTGTTGAAGTGGCGCAAGCAAGGAAAATAAAAGTTGGCGACAAATTGGCTGGCCGTCACGGCAACAAAGGAATTGTGTCTAAAATTTTACCTGAAGCGGAAATGCCTTTTCTCGCTGACGGCACTCCTGTTGATTTAATTTTAAACCCTCTCGGCGTGGTTTCCAGAATGAATATCGGCCAGCTTTTGGAAGCTCATTTTGGCTGGGCGGCAAAAAAATTAGGATATTACGCCATTACTCCCGCTTTATTTGGCGCTACGGGAAAAGATGTAAAAGAAGAATTACAAAAAGCCAATTTTCCTATATCTGGTAAAACAACTTTATATGATGGACAAACAGGGAAAATTTTTCCTCAAGAAATCACAGTTGGCATTGCTTATTTTATGAAATTGAGTCATATGGTGGAAGACAAAATTCACATGAGAAGCATTGGCTCTTATTCTTTGATTACCCAGCAGCCATTAGGAGGAAAAGCTCAATTCGGCGGTCAAAAGCTTGGCGAAATGGAGGTTTGGGCGTTAGAGGGATACGGAGCCACTCATCTTCTTCAAGAAATGTTGACCATTAAGTCCGATGATATTGCCGGAAGAGCCGCTGCTTATGAATCAATTTTAAAGGGCGAAGAAATCAAAAAACCGCATCTTCCCGCTTCTTTTAATCTTTTGGTTAATGAATTAAAGGCTTTGGGATTAAATATAGAATTGAAAGAAGAAACTGACAGACAACAGATAACAGATAACAGGTAACAGGTAAATTGCAAATGTATAAAACATAGTGAAATGTCATTGTCAAGTTCAGCGGAAAGGGTTTTCCATTTCAAAAATTCAAGGATGTTAAATTAAATGTGGATATGCTAAAATACAATAAAGGTCGAACAATTGTAAAAATTAATGATTATAAAACATGAACAATTATTTATTTTTGTTTACGCGCAAGAAAGTTTTTCTTTTCGGAATATTATCGTTCGTTGTTGTAGCGGTTATCAGCGTTCTGTTTTTTGCTAATGGAAAAGTTTCAGCTGCCGCATCAAGTCAGACGGTAAAAGTAACACTTGTTGCGCCAGTATCCATAGATGCGTTCCTTGTTGTCATGGCAAAAAATCCGCTCGACGGAATAATCCTTGAGAGTAGCTTTATGTTTAACAAAGAAGCGATCCAAGATTTTTATGTTGTGAATACTAAAGATAGAAGTAAAAATGTAAAAGAGGATTACATACAAAACAGAAAAGCGCTCATCGCTGATTTGAAAGGTATCAAAGAATTATCATCTGATGATGCAAAAAGTATAGAAACAATTTTAATAAAAGAAGCAACGATAATGGGACAAAAGAGTAGTATTGATGGAATACGCAATCAAATAAAAGTAAGCAAAGTGGACATTGCTGGTGAACAAATGGTTAGCGCTTCGCAGATTGATGGCAATAAGGCGAGACCAAGGGAAGCAAAACTCTTGGGCGATAGAGCCATAACTACTGCCGCGCAAACGCAACCAATGTACCTATCACTCCCGACCTCTGGCACTGCATATTTTTATCCATCAGCTTATGGAGGTCGATATACTCAGCAAAATATGAGGTGGACTGCAAATTACTTTGCGCCCGAAGAAACCTATGAGCACAAGGTGTATCTCTATAATTATGACAGGAAAACATACTTGGATGGAACGAGCACAGCGTATCCCGGATGTTACCCAATGACGACATACGCAGCGACGACTTGGCCAGCGGCTTCATATCCTTACCTTGACACGAGACTGTCAGAAAATCTAATAAGTTGTGAAATTGATGAGCTTTCATATACAATAGGAGCTGCTCAAGCGAATGCGATACCGGCAAATGTAGACCACTATACCTACATACGAACATCAAACGGCAATGATACCTCTGACAAATTTAAACTCCAAGGGCAGGTTGGATATCGAAATCCAATTACCTGCTATACGACATGGTGCTCGTCAAAATACAAGATATATTCCATCATTCCTTCGTGGAGCACAATTATCCCTGGGACACAGTCGTGGACATATAGCGGTCAAGCGCCTGAAGCGCCGAGTAATGTGTCAGTCACAAATCCAACGGCAACGAGTCTGCGAGTAAATTTCACTGACAACACATACGATGAAACTAATATTCTAATAGAAAGAAAAACAGGTGTTAGCGGCAGTTGGGTCTTGCTCGGAGGATTCGGGATACTCAATAAAATAGGGAATTGGTATTGGAATAATACAGGGCTTGCTTCTCAAACAACATATTGCTATCGCTTAAAAGCGATCAATGCCGTCGGTAGTTCACTATACTCAAATGAAGCGTGCGGAACAACACTGTAGAGGTATAAAAAACATGATATGCGAAAAAAGTTATTACTTCACATATTTTTTGTTTTCCTTGCGGTTGTTGCTGTTTGGATAATTGCGGGTCAGAATGTAGAAGTATTCAACAAAGACGATCTTCGCAATCTCTCGTGCGGATGGCCGCTTAAGTTCGCGGTGAATGATCAAAGCTGGCGCGACCCGCCGTTTCCCTGGAAAATTTCTTGTCTTTCCGGCGAGTGGGATTATTCTTTTATAAAATTCTTCCGCTGGCCGCAATTTATTATTGATGTAATAGTATTCTACGCGCTCATTATCTTTTTTTGGAACTGCGTTGTCAATTTGTTAAAACGGCAGATTTCTTACGGAAAACTCTGTGGCAAATGGGGAAAAGTCGAAAAATAAAGTTGATTGCGGTCAGCGGGGTATTAAACCCCGCTGACCGCGGTGGCAACACCAAAAGCCTGACGGCTCAGCCGTACAAGGAGATCTAAGTTTATTTAGGTCAATTAGAAATTAAAAACTTGTTATTGTTTGAAAATTGAAAATTGATTCACCCGCCTAAATTTTTTATCCGGCTAAATTCTTTTCTGAATTTTTAATGGCTAAAAAATTTTAGGCGGGTAAATTGAAAATTCATTGAAAATTGCCGCCCTACGGGTGGTCATCCGCAGGACGATCACCCTACGGGTGATGTCCCGAAGGGACAAAAATTGTAAATTTCAAATTTCAAATTGGAAATTGCAAAATAGAATTAAAAGAAGAGAAAGAAGATTAAGGGTTGCAAATTGAAAATTGTAAATTGTAAATTGTAAATTGTCTCCCTACGGGTGATGTCCCGAAGGGACAAAAATTTAAAATTTAAAATTGCAAATTTCAAATCTTTAATCTTTAATCTTTAATCTTTAATCTTTAATCTTTAAACTTTAATCTTTAATCTTTAATCTTTAAACTATGCGCACATCTGATCTTAAATCAATAAAAATTAAATTAGCGTCTCCTGAAGAAATTTTGAACTGGTCGCATGGAGAAGTTAAAAAATCCGAAACCATTAATTATCGGACTCAAAAACCAGAAAAAGATGGTTTGTTTTGCGAGAGAATTTTTGGCCCCAGCAAGGATTACGAATGTTATTGCGGTAAATATAAGGGCATAAGATACAAGGGTGTGATTTGCGATAGGTGCGGCGTGAAAATAACAAGAAGCCAGGAGAGAAGAGAAAGAATGGGCCATATAAATTTAGCCGCGCCAGTTAGTCATATTTGGTTTTTCAAAGGAATTCCTTCGCGGATTGCTTTGTTTTTGGATGTTTCTCAACAGAAATTAGAAGGAGTAATTTATTTTGTTAATTATATTGTGGAAAAAGTTGACATAGAAGCCCAAAAACAATTATTAAAAGAAATAGAAGAAAAATTTAAGAAAAAAAATGATGAAATTTCTCGTTTGGGATTAGCTCCCAAAGAGCAAAAAGGCAAGGAAAAAGAATTAAAGGAAAAATGCACCCAAGCAAAAGCAGAAATTTCCGCTATTCGCGCTTTTCAAATTTTGTCAGAGCTTGAATATCGAGAGTTTTCTTTAAAATACGGAGAAATTTTTTCAGCAGGCACGGGCACGGAAACGCTCGTTAAAATTTTTGAAAAAATTAATTTAAAAAAAGAAATTAAAAATTTAGAAACTGCTTTAGAAAAAAGTCCTGCTGGCGAAACAAAAAGATTTTTGCGAAGATTGAAATTTCTTCAAGGCATGGAGAGAAATGATATACGGCCAGAATGGATGTTTTTAAAGGTCTTGCCGGTTCTGCCTCCTGATTTGCGTCCAATGGTTCAATTGGAAGGAGGGAGATATGCTTCTTCTGATTTGAATGACCTTTATCGCAGAGTAATAAACAGAAATAATCGGTTAAAATATTTATTAGAAATTTCAGCTCCTGAAGTTATTGTTCGCAATGAAAAAAGAATGCTTCAGGAAGCGATTGATAGTCTTTTAGATAATGGAATGAGAAAAACCCAGATTGCCACCAACACTGCTAGCGGGAAAAGATCTCTTAAGTCCTTGGCTGATGTTTTAACAGGCAAGCAAGGGAGGTTTAGAAAAAATCTTTTGGGGAAAAGAGTTGACTATTCAGGAAGGTCAGTTATTGCTTCTGGTCCGGATCTTAAATTGTGTCAATGCGGAATTCCAAAAATTATGGCGCTTGAACTTTTTCGGCCATTTGTAATAAAAGAACTTTTGGATAAAGAATTGGCCTACAATGTTAAAGGCGCTTCAAAATTTATTGATGAAAAAGCGAGCGAGGTTTTTAGCATTTTAGATGAGGTGGTAAAAACTAAGTTAGTTCTTTTAAATCGCGCTCCTACTTTACATCGTTTAGGCATTCAGGCATTTGAGCCGATTCTAATAGAGGGAGAGGCAATACGAATCCATCCTTTTGTTTGCAAGGCGTTTAACGCTGATTTTGACGGAGACCAAATGGCTGTTCATGTTCCGCTTTCAAGAGAAGCTCAAAATGAAGCCCGAACATTGATGATGCCTAATAAAAATTTTCTTAAACCATCTAGCGGCTTGCCAATTGTTGTGCCAACTCTTGACGCTATTTTGGGATGCTATTGGCTCACAGGAAAAAAAATTGAACCGCAAAAAGGAGAAAAGTTTTTTTCCAGTTTTGATGAAGCAATTATGGCTCATCAATTAGATAAAATTAATCTCCGGGACCAAATTAAAGTTCCTTTTGAGGAAAAAAATAAAACTCAATTAATATCAACCACATGCGGCAGAATTATTTTTAATAGCGCCTTGCCTCTTGGTTTTTCTTTTATTAATGAACAAGTGGACTCAGGGAAACTTTCAAACATAATAAGCAAGGTAATTAATAATTATTCTGGCGGAGTAATTGAAGAAACATTAGATAAAATTAAATGTTTAGGTTTTGAATACGCCACTTTTGCAGGGATGACCTTGGGCATAGATGATTTTATTGTTCCAAAGGAAAAAGAAAAAATTTTGCAAGAAAAAGAAAGAGAAGTAGCTATTATAAATAGCCAGTACAAAAAAGGGCTTATTTCCAAAGGAGAAAAAAGTTCAAAAATAATTGAGGCGTGGAATGAGGCAAGGGAAATAATTGAGAAATTAGTTGTTGCCAATCTGCCAAAAGATAAGCTCGTTTTTTCCATAGTTGATTCCGGGGCAAGAGGTTCTTGGGTTCAGTTAATCCAAATTTGCGGGATGAAAGGATTAGTAAGCTCTCCTTCGGGCAGAATAATTGAGGTGCCAATAAAGAAATCCTTAAAAGAAGGGTTTAATATCCTAGAATTTTTTGTTTCCTGTCATGGAGCAAGAAAAGGCACGGTTGACACTGCTTTGCGGACTTCAGCTTCCGGCTATTTAACTCGGCGATTAGTGGATGTGAGCCACGATGTGATTATTGCGGAAGAAGATTGCGGAGACGAAGAGGGGAGAGAGATGTTTAGAAAAGACGCTGAAGAAGTAGGCCAAGATTTTATTTTTAAAATTGTAGGAAGAGTAGCAATGGAAAAAATTCAAAATCCAAAGACAAAAACTTTAATAGTGAAGAAAGGCGAAATGATAAATTGGGAAAAGGCGCGGCAAATTAAAGAAGCTGAAATCGCAAAAGTCAAAATCCGTTCTCCTTTAAGCTGCAAAAATCATCGAGGAATTTGCCAAAAATGTTATGGTTGGGATATGGGAAGAAATGAATTGATAAAACTTGGGGAAGCAGCAGGAATTATAGCAGCCCAATCAATCGGCGAGCCAGGGACTCAGTTGACGATGCGAACGCGTCATTTTGGAGGCGTGGTTGGCGGCGGAGATATTACTCAAGGTTTACCTAGGGTAGATGAAATTTTAGAAAAAAGAAAACTCAAAGGAGAAGGAGTAATTTGTCTTACCGAGGGGGTGGTGAAAGAAATTAATTTTGAAAAAGGGGAAATTATTATATCTCCTTCCTTGATAAATGAATCTAAAAAAGCAACTGAAATTAAATATGATTTTCCATTAAATTCTGAAATTTATCTTAAAAAAGGAGACAAAGTAATTCCAGGTCAAATTTTTTCTCCGGGACCTTTGGACTTAGACAAACTTTTTAAATTTTCAGGAACAGCGGAAACGCAAACTTATATTATTAAAGAAATTCAAAGGGTCTATGCTGGCGAAGGCATAAGCATTCACGATAAACATTTGGAAATAATAGCAAGACAAATGTTTTCCAGAGTAAAAATTATTGAACCCGGCGACAGCTTGTGGGTGTCAGATCAAATTGTTTCCCGAGCTGAATTTGAAGATGTCCAAGCAATGCTTGAAAAAGAAAAAAAGAAAAAAGCTTCTAGTCAGGATATTTTATTTGCTATTTCTAAGGTGGCATTGGCTTCGGACAGCTTTTTGTCAGCCGCTTCTTTCCAAGAAACTTCACGAGTTTTAATAGAAGCTTGTTTGCGCGGAGAAGAAGATAAATTACGGGGACTCAAAGAGAATGTTATAATAGGAAGAATGCTTCCCATAGGCACTGGTTTCCGAAAAGAATAAAGGGTATTTGAGATATAAAGTAAAAATATGAGAATAAAAAATTTAAATTCAATAAAAATTAGCTTAGTTGCAGTTGTGATAATTATTATTGCTATTGTTGCGGTTATTGGAATTTACTGGTGGCAGACAGGAAAAAATTTTGAATTTATGTCTAAGTTTAGCGACGCCACTCTCTCCGCGGCATCTTTAATGTCTTCACCTTCCGCGTCATCTTTAATGTCTTCACCTTCCGCGTCATCTTTAATGTCTTCGCCTTATTTCAAAGTCGCAACTTTTCATATTAATCCCAAAGAAGCTTTAAATTTCAATCCCAAGAAGAATTCGGGTTGGGTTTATATTGCCCAAACAATTCCTGATTATCGTGGACAAACTTTTTGGGTAGCAGCAGTGAGATCTTTATCAACTGATGCTACTGATACCTCAGCTCAATTGCTTTATGGGATTACTAACGTTAAAACCGGAACATATTATTCCGGCTTTTTAGATGGGGGATCTTTTTCCGAAGACCCAAACAAGGTGAATATTGTTTATACAAAAAACAGGAAAACGATATTAAAATTTTGGCAGACAAAGACTGATTTAAATGAGTTTAGATTAGAAGTTAAACTTCCCAAAGAAGGTAATTCTTATTATATGACATCACGATTTCTAACTTTAAAGCGTCCAATTCTCTACGAAAGCGGCGATGGAATTGTTCCTATGGGTGGCGGCATAGACTCTTTTTATGTATCATTGATTCCTGAAGAGAATTTTTGGATTGATTTTCAAAAATTTAATATTTAGCAATCTTTCCCAGATGCAATCTCGCTACGGAGGAATTAATCACCGCTGGATGAGTTTTATATTGAATAAGCCGACGGGTCTTCTGCCAGCAGGTACGGTAGGCGTAGGTTGGGAAATTCTAGATGCAAATAATCAGCGCCAACCAGGTGGATATACTAATGTTGATTTACTAATTCCGGGTTATCCTCAAATTACCGCGTCAGAATCTCAAATTAATTTATTGAAAATTGATGAACTGCAGACTTGGAATAGTGGACATAAAATTTATTTAAAAAAATGGAAGTTAATCTATCCCGGTATAAAATTGCTTTTCGAAACCCTTATCCTAAATCAGGAAAATGGAATAATGAATAATTATTTTTATGAAGGAGCAATTAAGGTGATGAATTTGGAAACCGGTGAACAAATAGGAACTGGAATATTAGAGCAGACCCATGACGAAGCATCTGATAAATAACACATCCCTAAAGGACATATATCTATTTTATAATATATCGGAAAGTGTTTATTTGGAAAGCAAGCCCCTCACCTTTTTTAAAAAAAAGGTGAGGGGCAAGCGGATGTTTGAGTTCACCCTGTTAAATGCCCTGAAGGGCAATTCGCCAAAGGCGAATTATTTAACAGGGTAAATTAACCGTCCCACTGTTGCGTCTCGCCAAAGCAATTTTTCTCTCCGAGAAAAATTGCATATCTGGCAAAAATTACGATTTTGTTTAATAGTTTCCTTGTTCGCCGCTATTTGAGATATTATCGGAGCCTGCTTCGTTGGCTAATTGGGGCTTGCTTAAAAATAAAATAATTTCGTTTTCGCTTTTTTCTCTACTTGGTAAATCTATGACAAAACAAACTAAAATTATTTTAGGAATTTTGATAGGATTGATTTTGAGCATTTTGGCGTTGATGACTTATTTTTTGACTCTATTAAAAGAAAAAAAACTATTTGAAGAATTAAAAGAACAAGAAAAATTGCAGCAATATCATGTTGATGGTTTGCCAAAGTGGACAGAAAGAACAGAAACGAAAGAAGGTATGTCAAATACATCAACTTCGCCTTACAACACAGCCGAGAATTTTATGACAAAAATATTTTCGTCTTATTCAGGAAGCGAAATTGTAGTATCCATGAATTTTCCTGCTCCAACAATAACTAAAGTTAAGATTTTGGGGCTCAGAGAATTTGATAGAATCGGAATTGAAGGATTGCCTAATATGAGCAAGGCAGGTGAGCCACTTTTACCACTAAAAGGGATAGAGGTTTTGCTTCCCTATAATAAGGATATCTCAGAAATAGAGGTTTCCTATCCTAAAGAGAGAGTCTTAGAAGGAACATATACCATTGAACCAGCACAATCGGGATATCCTATAGGTTTAGGGGGGAAATCTAATCCTCCCAAAAAAGAGGTATATGATCAAGAGACTTATATCCCTCAAAAGTTATTTTCTGAAAAATCTACGCAAATGTTCAGGGGATATAAGATTCTTCCTTTAAATTTGTATCCCGTAAGGTATATTCCTAAGTTTGGCAAACTATATTTTTATCCTCAGATAAGTATCAAAATATTGTTTAAGCCAAAATTATTTATAGAATCTTATTCGTCATACAGAGGCTTATTGGAAGATGAGGAGAAAGTAAAAAAAGAAGTTATAAATCCAGAAGTCATCAAGACCTATCCTAATCCATCAAAATCTTCATTGTGAACTTCGTTTGATTTTATCCTTTATATTTTTCAATGTTTTCAAAAAATAAAAAATTAAAAGGAATAAAAGGAATAAATGGAAAAATTAAAAAAAAAGATTAAAAAAAATACTAATAGTAAAGCCGCTTTTTTAAGTCCGCGAATAAAAAATTTAATTGCCGCTGTTTTTTTGTTTGTTTTAGCTATTTTATTTTTTCTTTCTTTTTTTGATAAAGCCAAGCAAGGAGGAAAATTTATTTTTATTTTTTTTAATTTTCTTGTCGGGAAAACTGTTTTTTTTATCCCTTTATTTTTAATTTTAATTGGCTTACTGCTTATAAAGCCGCAAGAAAGAAAAATTTTCATTCCTGTTTTTGCTGGATTGATTATTTTAATTTTAGCTCTCTCGGGTTTAATGGAAATTTTGGACACAAATCAGGAGAGGGCTGGCGGTATTTTGGGTTATGGTTTGGCATGGCCCTTTTTGAAATTTTTTGGAAATTTAGCAAGTATTGTTTTGTTTTTATCTTTGATTTTTATTTCCTTTTTAATTCTTTGGGATTTTATTCCTCAAAAATTAAAAAAAGATAAAGAAGTTAGCGATGGCATTATAGGGGAAGAAATAAAAAAACAGGAAAAAACAAAACAGCCATTTTTTAAATTAAATTTGCCTAAATTAAATTTAGAAAAAACAGACGAGAAAAAAGAATCGCAAAAAATTCCTTTTCAAATAAAAAACAAAAAAGAAATTTTCGCGCAGGAATTTAACAGCGGGTACAAAGTGCCGCCCATTGAATTCCTTTCCACTTTTAAACAAACGCCTTTAACGAGCGACATAAAAAATACTTCTTTAATAATCCAAAAAACATTGGCTAATTTTGGCATTCCTGTTGAAATGGGAGAAGTGAATGTCGGCCCTACGGTAACTCAATACACTCTTGCGCCTACCGAAGGCGTTAAAATAACAAAAATTACTGTTCTTAATAATGATTTAGCATTAGCATTGGCAGCGCATCCAATTCGTATAGAAGCCCCTATCCCGGGAAAGTCCTTAGTGGGAATTGAAGTCCCCAATAAAGAAAGAGCCCTTGTGGGTTTAAGGGAATTAATTTCTCAATCAAAATTTCAAGAATCCGAGCCCTTGGTTTTTGCTTTGGGCGAAAATGTTTCAGGGATTTCCACTTTTGGCGATTTGCAAAAAATGCCTCATCTTTTAGTGGCTGGAAGCACTGGAGCAGGGAAAACAATATTTCTTCAAAGTTTAATTGTAAGTTTAATTTGGCGTAATTCGCCTCAAACTTTAAGATTGATTTTAATTGACCCAAAAAGAGTAGAGTTTCCAATTTATAATTCACTGCCGCATCTTTTAACTCCAGTTGTTTTCGATGCGCAAAAAGCAATTCAGGTTTTAAATTGGTTAGTCAAAGAGATGGAAAGAAGGTTTAAAATTTTAAGCGAAGTTCAAGCTAGAGATATCCAAAGTTTTAATAAGAAAATAAGCGGCGTCGCGAAATTAGAAGAAGAGTATGGAATCATGCCATATTTTGTTGTGATTATTGATGAATTAGCTGACTTAATGGCAATCAAAGGAAAAGAGGCGGAAGCTGGAATTATCCGGTTAAGCCAATTAGCGCGAGCAGTCGGGATTCATTTAGTATTGGCAACGCAAAGGCCTTCGGTTGATGTTATTACTGGTTTAATTAAGGCAAACTTTACTTCACGCATTGCTTTTCTCGCGGCTAGTCAGGTTGATTCCAGGACTATTTTAGACACAACAGGAGCGGAAAATCTTTTGGGAAATGGAGATATGCTTTTTTTATCATCAGAAATTATCAAGCCCAAAAGAATTCAAGGATGTTTTGTTTCTCAAAAAGAAGTGCAAAAAGTCATTGATTTTATTCAAAAAGAAAATAAACCACAGGAACAGGAGGAGGAAGAAATTAAAGAAACATTATCCGCAGAACTTGAAAATACTTCAGAGGAAATTTCAGAGGAAATTGATTACGATGACCTGTTGTACGAGGACGCGAAAAAAATAGTTTTTGAATACAAAAAGGCCTCTGCTTCTCTCCTTCAGAGAAGATTAAAAATCGGTTACGCGCGAGCGGCTCGGCTTTTGGATATTTTAGAAAACAGAGGAATAATTGGACCTGGGGAAGGAGCAAAACCAAGAGAAGTATATTTAGACCGACAAGACAAGAATTTGGATTTTGAAATTTGAAAAAATTTACAATTTGCTTTTAAGTATTTTTAATATAAAATATAATTATGACAAAGAAAAAAGAAGAAGATCAAAATATATTTTACTTATGGAAAACATGCAAGTAAAAATTAGAAAAATAAGGAATCAAATTGTTAAAAATTATAATCCTCAAAAAATTATTCTTTTTGGTTCTTTTGCTTTTGAGAAACAAAATCCAAACAGCGATGTTGATTTGTTGATAATCAAAGAGACCAAAAAGGATCATTATAAAAGAATTCCCGAAGTAAGGGCGTGTCTACATAATATAAATCAGGCATTTGATATTTTAGTGATGACTCCAAGAGAAATTGAGAAAAGATTAAAACTCGGCGACTTTTTTATTGAAGAAATAATGAAAAAAGGCGAAGTTTTGTATGAGAGAAAATAATTCTAAAAAATTAGCCAAAGAATGGTTTAAAATTGGAGATAATGAATTTGATTTTGCAAAAGCAGGATTTGAAGAGTTAAATGCTTTTTATCCTCAAATTTGTTTTTTGTTTCAGCAGGCAGTAGAAAAATATTTAAAAGGATTTTTGGTTTATTATCAAAAAAAGTTTCCCAAAATTCACGATTTAACAGAGTTGGCTAAATTTTGTTCTAAAATAGATAAAGAATTTTTGGAATTTTTACCAAAAACAGACATTTTAAGCCAGTATTATTTGACATCAAGATACCCATTGGAATACCGAGAAGCAGGAAAAAAAGAAGCTCAAGAAGCGTTAGAAATTGCAGAGGAAATTATCAATATTATTGAAATAAAATTAAGGGATTTTTAGTAAATTTTTATATTTTGTATTTGCTCAAAAAATTATGACAAAGAAAAAAGAAGACAACAAAAAAAATTTAGAAGAGACATTAGAGGAAATTCAGCAAAGATTTGGCGAGGGAGCGATAATGAAATTAACAGATGTAAGGCAAGCAAATGTTGATACAATTCCCACAGGAAGCATTGCCTTGGACTTGGTTTTGGGAGTGGGAGGCGTGCCGCGTGGCAGAATTATTGAGATTTATGGAGCAGAGTCAACAGGAAAAACAACAGTTGCTTTGCATATTTTAGCTGAAGCGCAAAAAAAAGGAGGAGTCGGCGCTTTTATTGACGCGGAGCATGCTTTGGACCCGGATTATGCTAGAAAAATCGGAGTTAAAGTTGATAACCTTTTGATTTCTCAGCCAGATTCCGGAGAGCAAGCGCTTCAAATCACAGAGGCATTGGTTCGTTCGCAATCAGTTGATGTGATTGTTATTGATTCTGTCGCCGCCTTAACTCCAAAGGCAGAGATTGAAGGAGAAATGGATCAACAGCAAATAGGATTGCAAGCGCGATTAATGTCAAAGGCATTGAGAAAATTAGCTGGGATTGTTTCCAAAAGTAAAACTTTAATAATTTTTTTGAATCAGACCAGAATGAAAATAGGGATAATGTTTGGTTGTTTAAACTATAAATCAAAAGTCAATTTGAGCGATGGCACAACCGAGTGGATTGGTAGAATAGTAAATCAAAAGAAAAAGGTTAAAATTATTTCTTATAATTGGAAAACTGGCAAAATGATGGATAAAGAAATTTCTGGCTGGTATAAAAATGGCAATGCTGATAAATTTTTGCAAATTACAGCGTATAAGCCATATGGAAACGGCAAAGCGCAGATTGCTTGCACTACTAATCATCCCATTTTAACTCCAAGCGGTTGGCGGAAAGCAGAAAATATTTCAATTCACGATAAAATTTTACTTTCAGCTCCTTTTAAATTAAGTAATTTTCAGTGGGAAATTATTAGAGGTAGTATTATGGGAGATGGAAATTTGAGCGGAACGAGAAAAAAAGAATCCTATGGAGTTAGATTTCGTCTTGGTCATGGCTTAAAACAAAAAAATTACTTAAAATGGAAAGCTGGTTTATTCAAAAATATTGATTCAACTGTTTGCGAAAATGAAAAAAGTATAAAATTTGATTTATTTCCGCTTTCAGAACTTTTTGCCGTAAGACAAGAAATTTACCGCGACGGTCATAAGTTTTTATCGCCCGATTTTTTAAGCGCCTTAACCCCATTATCTTTGGCTATTTGGTATATGGATGACGCGCATTTAGACATTAGAGACAAAGCGCAAACAAAAGATAGAATTCAAATTTGCGTAAAAGCAATCGCTCCGCAAAGCCGTCAACAAATTCAAGAATTGTTAAGTTGCCGTTATGACATCAAAATTCAAATTGGGCATTGTGGCAGCAATCCATATATAACTTTTGACCAAAAAAATACGGAAAAATTTTTAGCGCTTATTAAAAAATATATTCACCCCTCAATGGAGTATAAACTTTTACCGAAATACAGAGGGTGCTTTAATGTTAACCCTGTTTTTTCTGAAATAATTTTTAAACCAATTGCAGTGCCTGTTTTAGATATTAAAACTAAGCCAAAAACAAGAAGTATGATGCGCTTTGATATTGGCGTAAAGGGATTGCATAATTTTTTGGCTGATGGGATTGTTGTCCACAATAGTCCCGAAACAACCCCCGGTGGAATGGCTTTAAAATTTTATTCTTCAGTGCGCATAAATTTAGCCCGCATCGCGCAGATTAAACAAAAAGATGAAATCGTCGGGTCGCGAATTAAAGCCAAAATTGTCAAAAATAAAGTGGCAGCGCCATTTAAGGTGGCGGAGTTTGATATTTATTACGATGAGGGAATTTCAAGAATTGTGGATCTTTTAAACACTGGCGTAAAATATGAAGTAATTAAAAGAGTTGGCAGTTGGTATCAATATGAAGATAAGAAAATCGGGCAGGGCATTGAGGGAGTCAGAGAGTATTTAAAAGGAGATCCAAAATTAGAAGCTGAAATAAAAAAAGCTCTCTTGAAAACATCAGCGCAGGGAAAGCAAGAAAAGCAGGAAAAGCAGGAAAAAATAGAATCCCAAGAATCTCACGAATAATTTTCCATATAATCTCAAAAAGGTTCGCGATTAATCGCGAACCTTTTTTAAATGTTCCAGTGGTCGGACCACCGAAAGTTTTCCACTTGAGAACACATCATTTTTTAACATAATCCAAAAGAGCTAAAAATCGAGCTCTTTTTATAGCTTGCGCTGTTTTTCTTTGATGAAAAGAACACAACTTAGTTTTTTCTTTGGCTTTTATCTTGCCCGCAGCCGAGGTAAAGCTTTCTAACGCTTTTGTGTTTTTAAAATCAATGTCTTTTATATTTTTTTGACAAAAATAACAATGCATATTTTTTAAAATTTAAAATGGTATTTCTTCTATGTTTATTTTTTCGTCTTTGTTAAAATTATTTTCCGCAATTTCATTTTCAGAAATTTCTTCTATTACAGGAATATCGTCTTTATTAACAGCAATATTTTTTTCTTTTACTCGCTCCCATTGTTCCGTATTATCTCGTCTCTCTCCTGTTCTTGGTCCCAATTGCATTTTTTCTCCAATAATTTCTGTTTTATAATGTTTTACTCCCGCGCTATCTTGCCAATTTCTAGTTCTCAAGCGGCCTTCAATTAAGACCAGCGAACCCTTTTGTAAATACTGACAAGCAATTTCAGCCGATCTGCCAAACAAAACAATGTTGTGAAATTCCGTGTCTTGTTTTTTTTCTTGATTTTGGTCAGTGTAAAAACGATTAGTAGCCACACCAAAAGAAGTCACTGGTAAACCGCTGGGCAGAGCTTTTTTTTCAGGGGTTTGTGTCAGGTTTCCCAATACAAATGATTTATTAAGATTCATAGTTTTATTTTTATGGAATTTAGAATTTAGAATTTAGAATTTCGAATCAAATTCGAACGAATGAATTTTAAAATTAAGTCATTGCAGGATCGCTCGAGGGGCGAGACTTCCCGTAGGGCTGCAATTCATTGCCCCGATAAGCGGGGCTGTGGCGGGAAAAATTGCCGCCCTACAGGTGGTGTCCCGAAGGGACAAAAATTGAAAATTACATAGGGCTAATGCCCATCATTTCCTTTAATTTTTCCTCAATTTTTTCAAATTCAACTTTTTCTTGTTTTGTCGCATTTTCTTTTTTTATTTTCTTTAATTCTTTTTTTAAGTCCTTGATTTTTTCTTTTCTTTCTCTGTTTTTTATCAATAAATAACGCAAGATATTTTTTTCTTCCTCAATTTCTTTTTTGAAATTCTCAACTTTTTCCGCTTCTCCATTAAAATCAAAACTAACTAAAAATGCCTCGTTTTTTTTACGAACAGGATATTTTAATTTTATTTTTTGAGCGATTTCTGATTTAAGAATCTCTCCGGTTTTTAAAAGCAAAGATTCAATTTTTTTCAAAAAATCTTCCAGTTCTTTTTGGTTTAATTCCGGAGAAATTAAACAATTTAATTGATATTTTTTTGTGTCAGCCATGTTGATTATTATTAAGCAAAATGAGCGAAAGGAAGTCCGCTTTGCTTTTTGCTGTCAAATTTTTAATTGACCCGAATAAACTCAAATCGCAAAGCGTAAAGCGCAACCTGCCCGCAATGCTTCGCCCCGCCAGCAACGCTGAAAGCGTAGCTTCTGCGGGCTGGCATAGCGATGCAGGCGGGAACAACAACTCAAAACCCAAAACTACAACTCAAAATTAAAAATAAACAGATTTAATCTTTTGAATTTTGCATTGTTGTTTTGCCTATTGCCTGATGGCTTGGCCGCATAAGACATTTTGTATTTAATGTTATTTGTAAATTGGTTTACCCTGTTAAATAATTTTACTTTCAGTAAAATTTCCGCTTCGCGGAATTTAACAGGGTAAATTGAAAATTGAAAATTACAAAAGTTCAATGTTCTTTATTTTATCAACCATTTTTCAGTAGTCAATTACTATTAATATTTTTTGTGTTTTTATAAAAATCGCCAAAAGCATCGTCCACGATCGCTTAAAATTTAACTACTGATAATGATCATTTATGTCAACAATTTCAATTATTTCTTTGCCTCTAAAAATAAAAATCGCTCTGTATTTTTTATCAAGACGGAAGCTCCAAAATCGCATTTTTTTTGGTTCTAAAAGTTCAGTTTTTAAACTGGGATGAAAAGGATTTTGTTCAAAAAAATGTTTTTGTTTTTACTCGCTACGTTTGAAAATAAGAAGATCTTTTTAATCCCTTTTCTAAACTTTTGAGAAATTTGGAAGAATAAAGCTTTGTTCTTTGGAAATCTTCAATAATTTCTTTAATGTTCTGATTTGGCGGAGAAGAAAAAATATCTTGTTTTTCTTCAATTATTTTTTTCAAATACTGATAACGAAACGCTTTTTCCAATAATTCCTGATATTCTTTTTTTAAAAGAGTTATTGTTTCCATATTTTTAATAATTTCAGATTAGCAAGTTTGATAATTAATGTCAAATTTCTTTTTTGGCTATGATATTTTTAAATGCTTTGAATGGAATAATTTGAACAGAGTCCCGTCCCCTGTATATTTTAATCAAAAAAAGAGCCCCGAGCAGAAGCGCGTTTCTTGAATAAAAACACACTTCCGCAAGGGACTTTGCTCCATGAATTGAGGTTATTTTGCGAAGGCGAACGCAGCCGCACAGATTAGAGCTACCGCGAGGAAAGGCGCAACAAATTATGAAGTGCAACGAGCTTTTTGCTCTGCGCCTTAAGTGACTTGCGGAGAGTTTTATTTTCTCCGTGGAGCTCTGCGTTTTTTTCTTGAATCCTCGCAATCTCCTTTTCGAGTCTTTTGATCTCCTTTTGTTCCTCTTTGTCACCTAGCTTATCCATTTCTTCCTCCTTTTATATTTTTTCCGCGCAAGCGGATTAGCTTGCCAGTATTCATTCTGGTTGCTATTTGAATTTCCAAAAAACATTAGGAATTCAAACAGCAGCCAGAACCAGAGGAATAGAGGAATGATTTTTATTCAATTTTTAAAGAGCTATTTTTTAATTTGTAATTTTAATATACACCCGTTTTAAAATTTGTCAAGCCCATGGATCAAGGATATGGACTGAATTATGAATTTAGCTTTCAGGAGACCCGCTCTCCTTTTACCAATTTTCAGGAGAGCGGGTCTCCTGTGGCTTTACCCTTTGTCTTTTGAAACTACGATCGCCTGAATTACCGACAGGATTTTTCAACTCAATAAACCTGTTTAAATGTTTTTCTGTGAATTTTGCAATGTCCATATTTTTTTAGTTTTTTTAGGTGCAGTTTTGTCCCGTATCCCTTGTGTTTGGCAAATCCATATTTTGGGTATTTTTTATCCTGCTTCAACATTATTCGGTCTCTTAATACTTTGGCAATCACGGAAGCGAGTGTTATCAAAAAAACTTTTTCGTCTCCTTTGATAATTGATTTTTGAGAAACAGGCAAATTGATTTTAAAATTACCATCCAAAAGTAATGATATTTTCGCTATTGTTTTTTTGTGGTCGCAAAAAATCAGCAATAATTTTTTTTTTAAATTTTTTACCGCTTGTTCCATTGCTAATTTTGTCGCTTCCAAGATATTAATTTTGTCAATAATTTTTTCTGAAATTTTGCCCACGCCCCATTTTATTATGGAGGTTTTTTCTATAATTTTGTAAAATCCTTCTCGTTTTTTTGGAGAAAGTTTTTTGGAATCTTTGATGTTTTTTAACAATTTTCGCGCTTTTGATTGCGAACCTAAAACCATTACCGCAACAGCCAGCACTGGTCCTGCCAGCGCGCCGCGACCCACTTCGTCTATGCCGATAATGATTTTACCCCCACACCCAAAATGCCATGGGCGTGAACCCGTGGATGAATGGCGTTTGCCAGCGCTCAACGCGTATCGGTCAATGCCACACCCGTAAGGGTGCGGGAGTTTACTCTTTTTTTGAAAAAAATTATTGTTCATGCTACAATAAATATCTTAAAGCGCAAAGTGAAAAACGAAAAACCTATCTTAAAGCGTAAAACTTTCAATCCTTGATATTTTTTGTCAATTGTCAATTGTTAGATGTTATATTGGCTTTGACATTTGAGTTTGTTTAGAGTTTAGAATTTAATAAATTAGGGCTCACTTCGTTAAATAGAGCTTCTCGTCTAACGGGATTAATATCCCTTTGCAATTTTAGCAATAATAAGGGTCTTTGTCTAAATTTTTAAAATGGAAAATAAAAATATTTTAACTGAAGCGGATATAAAAAATGAGTTTCGCGCGGCATCGCTTGAAAAAAGAGAAATAGATTTTAGAGGGAAAATTTTATCGTCTCTTTATATTCAAAAAAAAATAATTGAAGGAAATTTAAATTTAGAAGGAGCAATTATTTTGGGACCAATTTGTTTTGAGGAAACAGTCATAAAAGGAAACTTGAATTTGAGTCAAACCATAATTAAAGAATCGTTTTTTTACGGTGAAGGCGTTTTGGATGGAAGTTTAAATTTGGAAAACGCGAGGGCTGACGGAGTGGTGAATTTGGTTGGAACAAACTTTGGCGGGGATTTAAATTTTGGCGATTTAATTATTTTTGGTTTTCTAAGTTTGGCTAAAACAGAAATTCAGGGAAATATTATTCTCAAAAACATTAAAATTAACGACGCTTATCATGCTGGATTGGTTACAAAGGGGGACCTTTATTTAAGGCAAGCAAATGTTATGGGCAGCGTTGATCTTGAAAATTCATTCATTGAGGGAAGTTTGGATATGAAAGAAACCATTGTTGGTCAAAATCTTAATTTAAAAACAGCGCAAATTAATGAAAATTTAATTTTAAAAGGCGCGGAAATTAAGGGACAAATAAATTTAGAAAACGCAAAATACAAAGAAATGATTAAGTAAAACTAGTTGTTGCGCGCGAATTTTGTTTATGAAAGTTATAAGATCGGTCGAAAAAAGTTGTCAACCTCCCAGCCCTAAAGGGCGGGGCTTGCGGCAAAGCAGGGTCAAATTTCAAGGAGTTTTAATCCTTGAAATTTGATAATTTCAAGGAGTTTGTTATTGTCAAAATATGCTTATTCCTCGTTTTTTTAAATTAAGCGACTATTTAAAACCAAACAAAGTTTTGGTTATTTATGGTCCAAGACAAATTGGGAAAACCACTCTTTTGAAAAATTTTCTTTCTTCTGTTAAAATTAAATACAAATTTGATTCTGGCGACAATATTAAAATTCAACAAATATTAAGTTCTCAAGATTTTTCTAAAATAATTGAATACGCTTCTGGATACAAGCTAATAGTTATTGATGAAGCGCAAAGAATTCCAAATGTCGGAATGGGACTTAAAATTTTAGTGGATCAAGTTCCAAATATAAAAATTATTGCCACTGGTTCTTCTTCTTTTGAACTGTCTGGTCAGATTGGCGAACCTCTTACCGGCAGAAAAAAAACTTTAATTCTTTATCCTATTTCTCAAATTGAACTTGCTAAAATTTATAATCCTTATGAATTAAAAGAAAAACTTTCCGAGTTCCTTGTTTTTGGCGCATATCCAACTGTCTTAACCGCTAAAACAAAAATAGATAAAATTTCTATTTTAGAAGAACTTGTTAATTCTTATCTTTTAAAAGATATTTTAAAATTGGAAAAAGTTAAATCCTCAAAAATACTTCTTGATCTTTTGCGATTAATCGCTTTTCAAACAGGCAATGAAGTTTCCTTAACTGAACTTGGCAATTCGCTCAATCTGAATTATAAAACTGTTGCCCGTTATCTTGATCTTTTAGAAAAAACATTTATTTTGTTTAATTTGCGCGGTTTTTCTAAAAATTTACGAAAGGAAGTTACTAAAAAAAGTAAATACTATTTTTATGACACTGGCATTCGCAACGCGATAATTTCTAATTTTAATGACTTGGAAATGCGCGATGATATAGGGAAATTATGGGAAAATTTTTTAGTTTCCGAACGATTAAAAACTCAAGAATATCGCAATATTTTTGTTAATAATTATTTTTGGCGCACATGGGATCAAAAAGAAATTGATTGGATAGAGGAACGGGAAGGCAAGTTATTTGGATTTGAATTTAAATTTTCTCAAACTAAAACAAAAATTCCCCAAGAATTTCTACAAACTTATCCTAATGCTGAATTAACAACAATTTCCCCTGCAAATTATCTTGAATTTTTGCGAGTAAAATAAACTCTATACATTCGGGTGGGGCATTTAAAAATTTTTTTACTCGCTCCGTTTGAAGATTAAAAATGAATTGTATAAAAATTCTATTCCTTTGGGGCAATTTTTGAATTATTGAATTAAAGGAATGCAAAATTTATGAGTGAAAAAAATTTTGATTACAAACAATATCGCGATGAATTGGCGAGTGAAATAAAGAAAGAATCAGATAAAGAAAAGCGCCGAGAAATTTTGCAACGTACGCAAGGGACAGAGGAATATCAAAAAGCAAAAAGATTAAAACAAGAAACATTTGTTGTTAAACAAGAGAGCAAGGCGCAAACTGAGCGTCTTTTACAATATGCGCAAAAACATTACGAAGAATGCACAAATTTTGACCCTGACATTGTCGAGCTAATTAATGTCATTAATAAAAACCAAGAAAAATTTAAAAACGAAACTTTGCTAAATGTCTCTGATGAATTAATTGACAAGATTATCGCTTTTACCGAAGGAAACAGAGATGAGCGAATCATAGCACTTTTGAAACGCGTAAATTTTGATTATAAAAGTTTGCTTGCTGGCGAGGGAGACGAGCAAACAAAAGCACGCGCGCTTCTGGAAGCAATTTTAAAAGCCCAAAGTTACAATGAAGCAGTAGAGCAAAACCGAAATAAGGAAATTGATTTTTCCGGTTTTGAAAATGATCCCGATATTCTTGACGCTAAGGATTTTATTTATAGAGTTTTTGACGCGGAATTATTGCAGAAATGTTTAATATCAAAGGTGAAATACGCGCCTGATAAAATAAATGTGCAAATAAATGGAATCGACTATATGTTGCCAGTTGATGTTTACATAGAATGGGAGAAAGTAATGCCTGAAGTAAAAAACAGAAAATTTCGCGCCGAATCTTTTGTACTTTGGAATACCGATACAAACTTCAGTAAAAAATTTATACTTACACCAGTTTATTTTTATAGTTTTTGTGGCGAGCAGCCGGAACAACTAAATTATTTTATTCACATTCCGGAGAAAGAAAAAATGAGGCGCTATAAATTAGGAACCATTACGCATGAAATTGCTCACCATGTTTACGCTTATTTAATGGATGCTGATAAGCGAACGCAATGGAAAAAATTGGTTGATAGAACTCAAACAATAACGGAATATGCAAACTCGTATGTCAAGCACAAACTAAAATATGATGAATTTTTTACCGAAACAGTCCGATTGAAAACAACCGTACCCGATTATCTCAAAACTAACTTTCCAGAAATTGATCAGTTTTTGACCGATAATTTTCCAGAGATTAAAAGCTATAGTCCCTGCAAAACAAATTCGGATGTTTTGTAAAAAGGCAATCTAGTACCTCGTTCAACTAAACTTGTCCATTTTGTCCGCAGAGAATCAATGCTATCAAAAGAGTACCGAGAATTTTACAGGACAGAATTAGTTAAACAGAGTACTATCTAATTTATTTTTCCATTAATGATTTAGTAGAAATCTATGAATTTGCGCGCTGCGTACGAATTATGAATTTTTTTGTTTGAAAATTGTATCATTGGGATTTCATTGTAAATTGGTACTTGGGATTTGAAAATTATTCGTTTCTCCGCTTTCTCTTTTTTGTCAGCTGTCAGCTGTCAAATGTCAAATGTCCTTACACGGCCGAGCCGTCAGGCTTTAGGCAAATGTCAAATGTCAAATCGTATGTCTTTTATAGGACACAAAACTCAGTGGAATTTCTTAAAAGAAATGTCGCGGCAAAAAAGAATCCCTCACGCGATGATTTTTTCTGGCGCGGAATCTTTGGGCAAGAAAAAAGTGGCTTTAGAATTTATTAAGTTTTTGAATTGCCAGAACCCTGTTCAAGATTTTCAAGAAAAAGAAAAAAAGGATTCGCAAGATTGTTTGTTTTGCAATTTAATTGAGAAAAATCAACACCCGGATTTTTCATTGCTTGTTCCGCAAGAAAAAGAAATTCATATTTCTCAAATTAGAAATTTACAAAAAACACTAAATTTAAAACCAGCGATATCATTTTTTAGATCAGTGATTATTGATAACGCGGAAACTCTAAATTGGCAGGCGCAAAATTGTCTTTTGAAAACATTGGAAGAGCCAAATCCCGGGACATTGCTGTTGCTTATTACTTCAAAGATAGAAATATTATTTGAGACCATTCGTTCAAGATGCCAGATTTTAAAATTTCATCCTGTTTTTTTTGAAGAGGTTGTGGAAAGCCAAAATGAAATTTTGCAAAATGAAATCTGCAATCCGGAATTGGAAAAAATATTTTTGCTTGCGCAAGGTAGTCCCGGCAAAATTATAAATTTTTTAAAAGACCCGCAGAAATTTTCTTTGTTTCTTAATTCTTTTCAGCAAGTAGAAAAACTTTTAACCGCTAATCTTTTTGAAAGATTTTGTTTTAGTCAAAATTTTTTTAAAAAAGAAATTTTAGCGGAGGACTTGCGTTCTTTTTTGGACGCTTTTGAATATTATTTAAAATGCGTTTTTTTAAAAAAAATGGGAATAAGAAATAAAATTTTTGACTTGCAAATTGCGGAAATTTATTCTATTGTGGAAATCAAGAAAGCGATTGAATTGATTGAGGATTTAAAAAACTTAATTTTAAAAACCAATCTTAATCCTAAATTAGCTTTTGAAAATTTTTTAATCCATGTCTTACCAAGAAATCATTGAAAAAATAAAGCCTGAACTTCAAAAGGCGCAAGAATATTTTCGCGAACAAATGCTCCAAATTAAAGCCGGCAAAATCGGAATTTCTTTGATTGAAGAAATAAAGGTTAATTGTTTTGGTCAGGAATTGTCTCTGAAGCAAATTGGAACAATTTCTCATTATTCGCCTAAGGAAATTTTAATTCAGCTTTGGGATAAAAGCTATGTGGAAAATGTGATTTCTGCTATTGAAAAAAAGAAGCTTGGTTTTGGCGTTAGAGCGGAGGGCAGCAGTATTTTTCTTTCTTTTCCCCCGATAACCGAAGAAACGAAGCGGGATTTGGTAAAAATTTTAAACGAGAAAAAAGAAAATATTTTTCAAAATATGCGGCGTATTAGAGACAAAGCATGGGGAGAAATTCAAGATTGCTGCCGCAAAGGAGAAATAAGAGAGGATGATAAATATCGCGGAAAAGACAAATTAGAGGACTCAATTAAACAAGAGCAAGAAAAAATAGAAAAAGCAGTTGAATCTAAAAGAAAAGAAATAGAGGGCTAGCCCTATATAATCTGCATTCGCTTGGAAAAACAAAATTTTGTTTTTCGCTCGCTCGCTTGATTATTGAAGGTTAGTTGCAAAAAACATGGAAACGAAAAAACTTATTCTTTCAATATTGCCGGAAAAATTAGGAGTTTGTCATTTTGAGAAAAACAGCGAAATCCCTGAATGGGCGAAGCATATTAATTTTTGCTCCATAACAAGAACAAAAGACGAGCTTTCAATTGTTTGCCCGCAAGATAAAATTCCAGCTGGGGTTTTAATAGAAAAAGATTGGCGGGCATTTAAGGTTGAAGGTCCTTTGGGTTTTTCTTTGACTGGCGTTGTTGCTAGTTTAGCTGACCCGCTTGCTAAAGCCAAAATCAGCATTCTTTATATTTCCACTTATGAGACCGATTATCTTTTAGCGGAAGAAAAAAATCTTGAAAAAGTCAAAGAAATTTTAGAAAATTTTTGCGATATTAATTAATTGAAAAAAAGTTTTAGAGAAAATATTTTAAAATTGGTAAAACATTAGGTTGATTTTGTATGAATCATGATAAAATGGCATTAAAGAATTCATTGTAAAAATGAATTTAGAAAGGAGGTGTAGAATGAAGTTAAAAAGTTCTTTGACAAATTTTTGGGAATGGGCGTTTGGAAGCGGAAAGTTATGTGAGTGCGGTATATGCGAAAAAATTAAAGTATTGAGAAGAGCTGGGCATAGTGGCGGAATGGCAATAGAGACCGAGGAGGAGATGCGAATACTTGAAAAGTACGCTTTGACCGGCTGGGTGCATTTTGGTTGCGACTTCTATAACAACAAAGCTCGTGCTTTTTTGACTCCACATGGAAAATGGTTGCTTTCATATTTAGGTGTTCCTTGTGGGGAAGGTGCGATCAGTCTTTTGCTAAACTGGTCGGGGTACGCGAATCCCAATGCGGCACACTGAAAAATTCAAAAAAGGGAGGTGATTAAAATGATCAAAACGTAGAGCGACGGTCCACCAAGCAAGCAAGTGGCGTGATAAAAGCACGCCGCATTTTTTTATGATTTTTAAAAAATAATTTTGCATTAAAATAAAATTTTGATATACTGGAAATGGATTTTTAATTTTGAAATTTTAATTTTGAAACTGATAAATATCTCAAAACTCAAAACGCAAAACTCAAAACTCAAACGCAAATGTTAAAACTAATACAAGGCATTGATTCTGTTATTTTTCATTGAAAGCAAACAATCTTGTAATCGAATTTTTCAAGGGATTTAAAAAAATATCAAAAAAGAAAATTAAAAGTTTTAAGTTTTAAGATAGGTTTTACGCTTTACGTTTTGAGTTTTGAAATATTTTTTATGTTTTTTACTATTTTTATTGTGGCTATTTGTTTAATCGGGCTTTTGATTATTCACGAGCTTGGTCATTTTATTTTGGCTAAAAAATTTGGCGTTGGGGTAGAGGAATTCGGAGTTGGTTTGCCGCCCAGAATTTTTGGCAAAAAATTTGGCGAAACAATTTATTCTATAAATCTTTTGCCATTTGGCGCGTTTGTTAAAATTACAGGCGAAGATGGAGAAGGGGAGAAGCAAGGCAAAGAAGGCGAAAAAAAAATCGTAAATCCGCAAAGTTTTTCTCAAAAGCCAATTTATCAAAGAGCCCTGATAATTTTTGGGGGTTGTGTTTCTTTTTGGTTAGTCGCTTTTTTGCTTTTTACTTTTGTTGCTGGGACTTGGGGATTATTGCAAGCTGTTTCTGATGATTTTTCCGGGCCGAGTCAGGTTCAAATTATTGAAGTTGCCAAAAATTCTCCAGCGGAAATCAGCGGCATTAAACCGGGCGATGAGATATTAGGGTTTAAGACCGAAAATAAAGATTTTATAAAAACAAACAAAGTAAAAGAGGTGCAGGAATTTACCGGCGCGTATTTGGGAAAAGAAATTACTTTGAACATAAAAAGAGGAAAAGAAATTTTAGATATTAATTTAACACCGCGTCTAGTTTTGGCAAAAGGGGAGGGAGCAATGGGCGTGGGTTTGGCAAGGGTTTCCCGTTTAAAAACAGCATGGTATCAAGCGCCAATAATAGGGGTCTCGGTAACTATTGAAAATACCATTAAAATCCCGATAGTTTTGGCGGGACTTTTGGAAAAATCTTTGAAAGGAGAAAAAATTGAAGGAGTAGAATTAAAAGGTCCAATAGGCGTAGGAGCTATGCTTGGTCAGGCATTAAACACAGGAGCAGACAAATTTTTAATGTTTTTAGCAATGCTTTCCCTTTGGATGGCGTTGTTTAATCTTTTACCTATTCCAGCGTTAGACGGAGGAAAACTTTTGTTTTTAGCGATTGAAGCGATTCAAAAAAAACCAGTTTCTCAAAAAATAGAACAGGGGATTACTGCTTTTTTCTTCGCCTTATTGCTTGGCTTAATGCTTTTCGTGACAATTAAAGACATAATGAGTTTTTTTAAATTGTAAACTATTATAATGTATTGTTGTTGAACATCTAAATATCTTCATATCGGAAAGTATTTTCAAGCGAAGTGAGATCTCGCTTAGCCCCGCTTAGCGGGGCAAGCGAGGCATAACTGGTCTATCCAATGCAATTTTTCTCGGAGAGAAAAATTGCATATTTGGTCATAAAATTATGAACTATCAAAATTTAGCAAAAAATTATTTGTTTTTGTTTTTAATTATTTTTTTAGGATTTTATAATTTTGTTATTGCGCAAGAAGAGAAACAAGCACAACAAGTACAAGCGGAAAATAAAATTTCTATTGAAAAAATAACGGAGAAAATCAAAAATTTTCAACATGAAATTTTTTCTCTCTGGGAAAAAATTCATCAGAAAATTATTGAAATTTGGAAACAAAAAAAATTGCCTCAAATTGAAATGTGGGCAAAAAAAGAAATGTCTTTTATTAAAGAAGAATTTAGAAAAGAGAAACAAGAAATGGAACAGGACATTAAGGAAAAATTCGGCGAAAATTTTTTAAAAATCTGGCTATGGATTAAATCTTTCATTACCAAGTGAAGCCCCGCTTATCGGGGCAAGCGAGCGAAACAAATGAAATGAATTATGAATTATCCTTGAAACCGAAATGCTTTAAGTGCGGAGAGACCCGACCTCTTAATAATTGAAAGTTGAAAGTTAGAGAGGTCGGGCCTCTTGAAAACTTGCATTTCGTAATTTAGGGTGAATTATGAATTTCGCTGGATCGTCCGAAGGGCGAGACTCCCCGTGGGGCTGTTTTCTAATTTTGAATTTCTAATTTTGAATTTTGAATAAATTTTGAATGTTCTAATTTTAAAATTCAAGTATTCGAATTTGATTCAAAATCAACCCTACGGGGAGTCCGCCAAAAGGAGTCCAGCAAAATTCAAAATTCATACGAGGTATTGACATTTTTATTTTTTTTGCTATCTTTAATATTGAAATTGAAATTTATTAATTATTGAAAATTTTATCAGTGTGGCAGGATGGCGTCCCTCCTCGTCGCTCCTAGCCGCACGCCCCCTCTTTGGCAAATTTATTTTTATTTTTGTCTGTGCCAAAGAGGGCTGGTCTTTTACAATTTTATATTTATTGTATCGTTTACGGAATGTGTTTTGGAATGTGTTTGAAATTTAGATAAATTAAGGAGGAAGACATGAAGTTAATAAGTGTTACTATAAATGGAGAGGAATGTTTCCTTTATGATGGGATGGAGCTCCAATATGCGTTGAAATGGGAAGAGATAAAAATGGTCAGGTCAAAGGAATATTCGCTTTATGTTTATAATGGACTGGAAAATTTGGACAGCAAATTTCAATTTTTAAGATATAATTGTATAATAGAAAAACATGAAAAAAACATCGTATTCAGATAAACAAAAAGTCCAGGTTGTCCTGGACGCCATTAAAGGTCAAAAAACA
>JAHJSK010000003.1 GCA_018830365.1 Patescibacteria group bacterium
TTAGATTTTCTATTTGCTCCTCTGTTAATTTCAGCTCTGCCAATTTGGCTAATTTTTCTAAATGATGAATATAAGGAGCCGCTTGTTTAGTTTTTTTAACAACCAATCCTTTTAACATTTTTTCAATAGCCAAATGACAGAAAAACAAGCACGCGTCATAATGCTTCAATTTAAACAAACTACAAGCTGTTTCCCAATTTCTTCCAGCTGTTGTTTTCCAGTATAGAATTTGCTCGTTGAGCTGTTTAGTCATTGATATTCAATAATTTCACGATTTTTGCCTTATCAAATCCTATTACAAATTCTCCGTCAATCTCAATTACCGGCACGCCCATTTGTCCTGTTTTTTCAATCATTTCCTGCGCCATTTTTTCATCTTGGCCAACATCAATATCCTCAAACTCAATATTGCGCTCCTTTAAAAATTCTTTCAAAGTAACGCAATAAGGACAATGACTTGTAGAATAAACTTTATTTTTTGACATAAATAAATAATCTTAAAACTTAAAACGCAAATCGCAAAACTTATCTTAAAGCGTAAAACTTTCAACCCTTGATATTTTTTGTCAATTGTCAATTGTCAGATGTTATATTAGTTTTGACTTTTGCGTTTTAGTTTTGACTTTTGCGTTTTGAGATTTGAAATAAAAATTATCAAGCAAAACGAGCAAAATAAAATCATTTCAGAAAAACGCAGATGAACACAGATAATGTAGAGCTATTACTATATTTTATCAATCAAATCTTGAACCGCGGCGCAAACTTCTTTGGGCTGATTTTCTGTTAATTTGCAAATTAAAGCGGTTAAATTTTTTGTCTCTTTGTCTTCGCCATCTCTTTCGCCAGACCCTTCTCTGTAATATTTACAACCCAAAACCAATGTCGGCACTCCTCCAGCGCTATACTTGGTAAAAATTTCGCTGTCATTATTTGAATCAATATTTTTGTGGAAAGAGATATGTTCTTTAAAATTTTCCGCCACTTTTTCAATTACTGGTTTTTCCCAAACACAATGAGGACACCCTGCTGAACCGAAGAAATAAACAATCGGTTTATCCCCTTCTTTACAAACTTCATTTTGTGTTACGGAAAAATCTCCCAAAACAACTTTTTCGCTTGGCTTTTCTTGGCTTGTTTCTTTTCCGAGTTTATCTTCTTCCACATTAAACCCTTGAGCAAAAAAAAGCTTTCCATCCTTGGTTATATAAGTAAAAAATTCCTGACCTCCCATTTTACCCTGAAGCTTGTATAAACCGCTTTCTTCCTTTGGTTCTCCCACAAATTCCATCTGGGCTTTGCCTTTCAAAATATTCTCATTGATATAAGCCAAAGCCAGAGTCGCCGCTTTTTCCGAAGAAATAACATTTTCTTCAACTTTAACATTATTTTTTTCTTCAACTTTATTAGCTTCAATTTTTGCGCTATTTTTTTCAGTTTTTTGTATAAACTGAAAATAAATCAAAGCCCCGGTCAAAATTAAACAAACAATTACGAGAGCTATTATTGTTATTGAATTTTTATTTTTTAAATCAAACATAAATGAATGCTTAACAATATTTAATTACGACCTTTTTTACAAAACTGTGGTTTTATTCTAATGATTATTTTAAAAAAAACAACACCCGAGATATCTACACCTTGAATTACGAAATGCAAAATTTCAAGAGACCCGACCTCTCTAACTTTCAACTTTCAACTTTCAACTTTAATCTTATTCATTTCTTCTTCTATTTTCAATAATCTATTATATTTTGCAATTCTTTCTCCGCGAACAGGCGCTCCAAATTTTACAAAATCCGCGTTTAATCCCACTGCTAAATCAGCGATAAAATCATCATTGGTCTCTCCTGAGCGATGAGAAACAATGATTTTCCAGCCAAATTCTTTGGCTAATTTAGCCGCAGCAATGGTCTCTGTTATTGTCCCAATTTGATTGGGCTTAATAATAACTCCATTGCAAGCATTATTTTGACTCGCTTGTTTAATTTTTTTTAAATTAGTTGCTGTTAAATCGTCGCCGACAATTATGACATTTGCCTGCCCGCCATAGCCCCTGCGACGGTGGGACATTTGCCTGCCCGCCATAGCCCCTGCGACGGTGGGACATTTGCCTGCCCGCCATAGCATTGGCAAAGGCGGGACATTTAACATCAATGTTTTCCAAGATTGCCAATCATTTTGTGAAAAAGGGTCTTCTAAAAATAAAACAGGGTAATTTTTGATTAAGCCACGATAAAAATTTAAAAGAAATTCTTTGCTTGCTTGTTTTCCTTCAAAATTATAATTTTTGCCGTTAAAAAATTCAGATGCCGCGCAGTCCAAGCCCAATTCCACTTTTCCTTTGCATCCTGATTTTTTTACGCTTTCTAACAATATTTGCAAGACCTGTTTTGTTTTTCTTAAAGCAGGAGCAAATCCTCCTTCCTGCCCTACATTAACAGCTTGTTTGCCAATTTTTTTTATTAAAATTTTTTTTAAAACCTGATAAATTTCTGAACCTGCTTGTAACGCTTTTGAAAAAGGTTTAATTTGAGGAATGAGCATAAATTCCTGAAAGTCCAATTCATTTCCAGCATGAGTCCCGCCCTCAATCATTAAAATACAAGGCAATGGCAAAGCGAACAAAGACCCGTCCTTTGTCGGCTTTACAGAGGACAGGCCTTTGTAAAGCTCATTTATATATTTATATAAAGGTAAATTTTTAGCAGCCGCAGCAGCCCGGCAAACAACCATTGAAACCGCTAAAATAGCATTAGCGCCTAAACGAGATTTATTTTCTGTTCCATCAAGATTGAGCAAAAAATCGTCAATTTCTTTTTGTTTGACTATATTTTTTCCTTTTAATTTCGGCGCAATAACTTCATTGATATTTTTAACAGCTTTTAATACTCCCCTACCCTGATATCTTTTACCGCCATCTCTCAATTCTTTTGCTTCATATTTTCCCTTAGAAATACCAGAAGGAACAGAAGCAAAAAAAATATTTTTCTCTGTTTTTAATTCCACTTCCACTGTCGGCTGTCCCCGAGAATCCAAAATTTCTCTTGCGTTGATGGATTTAATGGTTTTTATCATTGGTTAAAGGAAAGTTAAAGGAAAGTTAAAGGAAATTAAAGGAAATTAAAGGAGATTAAAAAAATTAAGGGATGGTTTGGGTAAAAAAAAATTATGAATCACGATTCGTTTTTTGAAGATATTCGTAAGCAGATAAAGCGGCGATCGCGCCTTCGCCAGCAGCCACAATAATTTGTTTCCATTTCCCGTCATCAACATCGCCAGCAGTAAAAATTCCCGGACAAGAAGTCGCGCAATTTTCAAAGTCATGTTTTATCTCATCAGACCGATTAAATTCAACCAGGCCTTTTAAAAATCCTGTTGCGGGAACGCTTCCGATCTGAATAAAAACTCCGTCCATTGGCACTTGATAATTTTTTTTTGTTTTTGAGTCCTGATAAATTAAATCCTGAACTTTTTTATTCCCTTCAATTTTTTTAATTTCTGTATTTAAATGGATTTCAATTTTACTTTCTTTTTTTACTTGCTCCTGTAAAATTTCATCAGCGAGCAATTTCTCTGATTTTTCAAAAATAAAAATTCTTTTAGCGTATCTTGTCAGATCCAAAGCGGCCCCGAGTCCTGAATTCCCTCCGCCAATAACAGCAACTGCTTTATCCCGAAAAAACGGCGCGTCGCAAATACTGCAGTAAGACACGCCCTTGCCAATAAATTCTTTTTCTCCCTCTACTTCCAATGGTCTAGGGTCTCTGCCTGTGGCAATGATTATTGTTTTTGCTAAAAATTCCTGTTTTTGCTCGGTTTTTACAACAAAATCTTGTTCTTTTTTTTCAATTTTAATTACTTTCTCTTTTTTAATTTCAATGGAAAACTTTTTTAAATGTTCTTCAAATTTTTTCATTAAATCCAAACCGCTGATGTTCGGAAAACCTAGATAATTATCTATTTCATTAGTTTTTCCGGTCTGCCCCATGAAATCCTTAGTGAGTAATAATGTCTTTAACTTTTTTCTAGCAGAATAAATGCCAGCTGTTATTCCAGCTGGTCCGCCGCCTATTATAATTAAATCGTAAATTGTAGACATCATAGACAAATATCTCAAAACTCAAATGTCAAAACCAAAACGCAAATGTTAAAACTAATGCAAATTTGTGGCAGTATTTCTCAAGGGATTGAAAAAATATTAAAATTAAAAACTTTGAGTTTTAAGATAAGTTTTGCACTTTGACATTTGAGTTTTGAGATTAAAATAGTCCATGCTCTTTCAAGAACGCCCTTAACGCAGAACCATATTTCGGATGCTTGAGGGAAAAATATAAATTTGCTTTTAACCAATCAATTTGCTTATCGCAATTCAACCATTCTCCCGATGTCTCGTAACCATAAACCATTTTCCCGTCTTTTATCATTGCGTTTAAAATTTGAGGAATAGAAGGCGCTAACCCTATATTATCTGCGTTCGTCCCGCTTAACGGGATTTCTCTTCGCTTGATAATGGAAATTTTTTCTTCTTGCTTTGTCGCTTTCCGCGCCTCCGCATTATTAGACAATCCTGTTTTTAGATATTTCCAAATTTCTGGGGTCAAAACATATCTTCCAGTTATCGCTAAGTCAGAAGAAAATTTATTTACGGGAAAATTTTTCCCTGCGCATTTATCCCTTTTAATATTTTTTTGCTGACGCTCTTCAATATCCTTAGCATTTTCAATTTCTTTAATTTTATAAAGATTGTTGGAAATTTTTTCTGCTGAGACCAAAGTTCCGGAAAAAAATTGAGCGTTGGAAATTTTTTTTAAAGCGACAATCGGTTTATTAGCTGTTTCAAAAATTCTTTTGAGTTGGCTTAAACAAGGAATTTTGCTGTCAAAAACATCATTGGGAGACAAAACAGCAAAATTTTCATTTTTAATATAATTCCTTGCTTTCATTATTGCCGAGCCGTCTCCCTTAAACAAATGCTGAAAAATATAAGAAAAAGAAACATTTTTAAATCTTTCCTCTTCTTGTTTTTCTTCTTTTGAAATTTCAAAAAACTCTTTTAAACCCCTCACCTTTTTTTCTGAAAAAAAGGTGAGGGGTAAAACAAAAATTATTTTTTCTATTTCCGAGTCCATTGCTTCGGAAACAATGAAATCAATGATTGGCCTGTCAGCCAAAGGCAAAAGCTCTTTACGCAAAATCTTGAGCAAGGGAAAATAATTATTCTCCAAGCTATCCGCTATGATTATGGCTTTTTTTGCTTCATTCATTTTTAAATTTTTTTCTTAAAAAAGAAGGCGTTTCCCAATCCGAATCTTTTTCCCATCCTTTTTCTTCGTCTTCTTGTTTTATTTTTTTTACTTCCAAAGCGGAACGGCGAATCTTAATTTTTTTCCTTTCTACTGGAATTGATAATTGTCCGGACATAGGTATTTTCTGCTGAATTGACTTGATTTTAATGTTGCAACCTTGCGAGTCCTCTTGTTTAATAACAAATTTTTTTTCTTCTTTTTTTAATGCTTCATTATTAACGCTCTTTATTGCATTTGGCATTTTTTGTTTTTTTGCGATTTCTCTCACAATTTTTTGCGCGACTTCTTTCACGACTTCCTTTTTCGCCTCTTGTTTCTCAAAAAAATTTTCATTAGTTCCCAAAAAAGTTATTTTTATTTTTTTATCATATCTTGGAAACTGAGAAATGCCAAAAATAATTTTTGCGTTAGGATTTAATTCGGAAATTTGTTCTCCTATTTTTTCCACTTCTTTTAATGTCAAATCAGAACCAGCGCTGATATTAAACAATATTTTTTTAATTTTTGAAGGAAGCCCGAAAAAATGATTTTCAAAAAGTTCCTTTAATGCTTCTTCTGTTCTGTTTGGTCCTTGCGCCAAAGCGCGACCAAAAAAAACCTTTTGCCCTTTTCCTTTTAAAATAGTTTGCAAATCGGCAAAATCAATATTAATAATTCCTGTTTGAGACACCATTTCTAATAAATCCTGAAAATAATCAATCAATGCCTGATTCATTAATGCTAAAGATTTTTTTAAAGGAACTTTTTTTTCGCTATATTTTAAAATTTCCTCGTTGCACAAAACAATCATTCCTGATAAATTTTCTTTTAAATTATTCAAAGCGCTTTGAGCCATTTGGGCTTTTTTTTCACCTTCAAAATTAAAAGGCAAAACAAAAATTCCCAGACCTAATTTTTTTTCATCATTTAAAATTTTGGTAAAAACTGGCAAGGCGCCGGAACCAATGCCACCCCCCAAACAACTTATTAAAATTATTAAATCAGTGTTCTGAAAAATTTTTTTAATTTTTTCTTTTGCCGCTAACGCCGCTTTTTCTCCGATTTCCAAATTCATTCCCGTTCCCCAACCCTTAGTTATTTCCTGACCAAATTCAAAAATTTTAACTCCTGAAGGCAATCTTTGAAAACTCCTCTGGTCAGTGTCGGCAACCAAAAAATCAAGGCCTTTTATATTCTTAGCCATTTCTGAAACAATAGAATTTCCGCCACCACCAATGCCGATTACTTTTATTTTAATTCGACGAGATGTAAGAATAATTTTTTTGGTTTCCAGTTGTTTTGTGGATTTTTTAAACATTTAATAATTTCTAATTCACCTAATTTCTAATTCACCTAATAAAAACTAAAATGTCCAATGTTTAAATTTTTAATTATTAGACATTTGGCATTTTATTAGGACTTAGGTGAATTAGGTGAATTAAAATTTTATAGTGAATTAAAAATTGCAGTTAAAGGTTTAAAATTTTTTCTGTTATCTGTTATCTGTTATCTGTTTTATTTTCCCTATTATATCTTTATTCCCCGGATTAAGCTCCAAGACCTTTTCAAATTCTTTTAAAGCGTTTTCTTTTTCTCCTTTTTTCTCGTAAAGCAAAGCCAAAGCATAATGAGAATTAGAATGGTTAGGAAATAAAATAATAGCGTTTTGAAATTGCGTAAAAGCTTTTTCGTCTTCTCCTTGATTGTAATAAAGCCGTCCTAATTGAAACCGCGCTTCAGCCGAATAAGGATTTTTACCAACCAATTCTTCTATGCGCTTAATTGCTGAATCTTTTTTGTCCTGCTTTTCTTCCAATAAAGCAAGCCGCATTATGGCTTCAGGATAATCGCTTTTCAATTTTAGCGCTTTTTCAAACAATATTTTTGCTTCCTCTTCCTTGTTTTCTTGTATTTTTAACTTGCCAAGCTCTGTCAGTAAAATAGGATTTTTAGGTTCGCATTTCAAAGCATTTTCAAAACTTTTTATCCCCCATTCTAAAGCTCCTTGCGACAATCCCTGAATTTGGCTATAAATAACTCCCGATGTCTCATGAAAAGCAACCCTATTAGGAGCGATTTTTATCGCTTGCTGACTGCTTTTAATTGCCGCGTCAATTCGCTTTATTATTAATTGATTGTCTTGTGGATTTTTGTTGAATTCCTTAATTGCTTCTCCCAAATATGCCTGGCTTAGACCTGTTTGGTATTGCGGTTCGTAATTATTAAACCCTATTGCTTGCTCTAATTTGTTTAAATTCTCTGTTGTTGGTTTTTGCAGATATTCTTTATAATAAACATCAGCTAAATAATATTTTGCCATCATAAAATAGAAAAAAATCGCGGCAATTAAAATAAGATAGAACAGAGTAGTAAAAACCAACTTTACTTCTGGAAAATCTTTAAAATCAAAAACATATTCTTGTTGTTGCGCCTTCCAACTTAAAACATTTAAAATCAAAAAAAACCAAAACAAAAAAGCCAGGGTTGTATTTTGATAATAAACAAATTGACTTAATAAGCACGCTGTAAAACCCATTAACAAAGGAAATTGAAAATTAATTGCGCGCAAACAATTTCCTTGCGCAGATGTTTGCGATTTTTTAATTCGCGTTTCTAAAACAACGACAGAAAACAATAAAAACATTATGATTAAAACTAGATAACTTAAAATTCCCAGCACGCCAGTGGTCCCAGCTATTTCCGCAAAATGATTTCCTGATTTGTTAAATCTTGTTTGCCAAAAAGAAGTGTTTAAAAAACTTTCCGGTTTAAACTTGTTAAACAAATAACTAAAAGTCCCGCTCCCTGAACCAAAAATCGCATTTTCCTTTAATCCATTCCATGTAATAAGCCAGCTTGTTTTTTGAGAGAGAATATTCTCTTTTGGTAGATTATTTAATTCTGGAATTTTCTGAAAAAAATCTTTAAAAGGATTGAAAAAAAGACAGGACAAAGAAATGAGAGAAAAAATAACAATTAAATTTAAACGGCCAATATGTTCCCGAAAAATTCTTTTCCAAAAAGCAAAGCTCAAAAATAAGAACAAAGAAAAACACAGAACAAACCATGCGGGCCAAAAATCAATTAAAACGATGAGGGGGAAAATAATAAAAAGCAAAAAATAAAGCCAGATATTTCTTTTTTTTGCAAAAGCCAAATGACTAATTAAAAAAACAAAAACTATTGTTAAAAACATTGCCAAACCTTCAAATGATTGGCTCGTGAGATTGAAAAATTTATTTGGCCAAATTTTTAATAAAAAAAAATATGTGGACAAAATCACTAATGCAAAGGAACATAAAAAAACTTTTATTAAGGATGAAATTGACAGCAGTGGAACAAATAATGAATTGCGAATAATACTTTTTAAATCCTTATTTTCTAATCCCTGTTTATCTTTAATCTCTTGCTCCTGATCCTTGTCTTCAATGTTATTGCTAACTAAAAAATAAAAACCTATAAAGCACAAAATGCCAATAAGGTTTGCCCAAACACTGCCATAAAATCCGAAAATGCTTGCAATCCTGTCTTTAGAAAAAATAACTGTTAAAAAAGTCGCTATTAAAAAAAGAAAAATAAATAAATCCAAAGGAGTTCTTTTAAAATAAATCTTGTTTTCTTTAAAAATCATTTTTGCAAACCAAACCAAAAGTCCGAAGGAAACCAAAAAAACCAATAAATAATTCTTATTAAATTCAAATCCTTCAACAGAAAAAGGCAACCAAAAAAGAGGCAAAAGAAAAACCAAAACATAGATTATAATTGTTAAAATTTTTTGAAACATATTTTATTAATTGACATATCGACATATCTAAATGTCGAAATATTGATATATCGAGATGTAGATATGTCTAAATATCATTTAATTGGTTCTAATCCCCGTCTTTCTGCTTCTTCTTTTTTCATCACACCCTCTCTGGTAAATACCGACCCTTGCTCTTTTATCTCTTCCAATATAGCGCTGTTCCAATTTTCCTTTTCAACCGGCTTATATTGTAATCCCTTCCATGCGCCTGCTTTTACTTTTTCAATAAAACTTTGAATGAGTTTTTGCGTCTCTTCTGCTAATTGATAAGCTTTTTGAAATTCTAAATTTTCAATATAATTCAAATCTCGGGCAACATATAAATGACTTTGAACTTCGCCAGCAGAGGCCTTGGCAATGTAGAAATAATTAATAAGTTCAATTTTTGTTCCTCTTGTAAATCCTTCTGCCTGATTTGCCATTGAAGAAACTACCGCTCTTTGAATTTGACTTTTTAAACCTAAATCTTTTTTAAATTCAATTTTTTGAGTTAAGGCATAAATATATTTTACCAAAATTCTGGCTTTCTGCCAAGCGATAAGATCTTCAAACTTTTTTATAGTAGCCATATATTTGAAAATATTGAAATTTCGACATTTCGATATGTCGAAATTTCATTTACTGCTGTGGCGCTGGTTGTGTTTCTATCTGCGGCTGTGGTTCCTGCACTGGCTCGGGAGTTGGTTCGGGCGTTGCTTCGGGAGTTGGTGGAGTTGGTTCAGGCGTTGCTTCGGGAGTTGGTGGAGTTGGTTCAGGCGTTGCTTCGGGAGTTGGTGGAGTTGGTACTACCTCGGGAGTTGGTTCGGGCGTTGGTTCTGGCGCTGGCTCGGGTGTTGGTTCAGGCGCTGGCTCTGGCACTTCGGGAGGCGTTGTTGTTGCTTCGGGAGTTGAAGTTGTTGTAGTGGACGCTGGCAATGTTTCAGATGTTGAAGAAGTTGAGGAAGTTGAGGAAGTTGAGGAAGTTGAGGAAGTTGAGGAAGTTGAGGATGTTGAGGATGTTGAGGATGTTGAGGAAGTTGAGGAAGTTGAGGAAGTTGAGGAAGTTGAAGCAACAGGTTGAGATTGCTCGCTGTTTATTATAATTTGGTCATTAGAATTTATTTGAAAATCGGGATTTGGAATTTGGGATTCATTATTCTCCTCGCATTCATTTTCAGTATTTTTTACCTTTTTCCATTCTCCATTTTCCAGCCAAATGCAGTATTTCTCGCCCGTTGCTTTGTCAATCATTATCAATTTTTCTATCTCCGCTTTTTGGACAGTTATTTTCTCGGCAAATATCTCTTTCACTTTGGCAATTCCGTTTTCAATGAAAAATCCAAGTTTATTTAACGCGCCTTTAATTGCCAAAGTAAATCGGTCCAAAATTGTTGGCTGGCTAGTGGTGGCCGTAGCGGCCGAGCTAGTCGCGTCGGTGTCAGCGAGCATACCTTGCTCGTCAAGAGAGCCAAGGTTCCAATGAGGATTTACAAAAACCATAA